>CAZLDF010000337.1:0-4625 GCA_964558095.1 uncultured Isosphaeraceae bacterium
CCTCGCGCCTGGGCTGGGCGATCGCAATCATCGTGACGGGCGTCATCGCGGCGGGCCTGGCGACGATCATCATGCTGATGATTCGGCGCGGCGCCGCCCGGCACAAGCCCACCTGGCGTCGATTCTGCCGCGCGCTCAAGCTCTCGGTCGAAGAGCGCGGCATCGCCGAGGAACTGGCCCGGATCGTCGGCGCGAGCCACCCCGCGAGCGTGCTCATCAGCGAAGGCACGTTCGCCACGGCCGCCAAGCGCTACGTCGGCCGCCACGGCCGCCAGCCGCTGCTGGAGCGCTTGCGCGTTCGGGTGTTCGAAGAAGCGTGAATCTCGGTGATCGGCGCGACCGGACGCAGGTCGTCGCGGCGACCAGAACGCTTGGCGCCGGCGGGTCAACTGCGTCGTGTGCGACCGCTGCGGGGCGCTCGAAACCGCCCGGTTGTTCGCAGCGTCGGGGCCGATACACTACTGCTCGTTCACACCGGGACAGGTGTCCGAGCGGCTGAAGGAGCGGCACTGGAAATGCCGTGTGCGGGGTAACCTGCACCGTGGGTTCGAATCCCACCCTGTCCGCTTTGCGGACTCGAGTTGAACGACATCACCCGCTTCGCCGTGTGCGATGGGCAAATTGAAGGGGGGGCCTCGCTTTGCGTCCCCGGTCCCTGCGACGTCAGTGCGAGCGTCAGCCGGAGAGAAGAAGCGCGCCGGAGTCGGACGTGGGTCCACGCCGCCGGTGGGGCGCAACGGGGATGCTCACTGAGGCCTCACGTGAGTTGCCTCGGAATGGACTGGGGCGCCGGTTCGCGTCAGAAGTATCGCAGGCCGATCTCGTAGCGGCCCGCGGTGTCGTTGCGACGGCACCAGGCGACCATCACTGCGCGGTCGATGTCGCGCCCGGTGGGCAGGAGCTTGAGCGCCCGGCCGACGGTGCCCTCGAGCAGCGGCAGCGCGCTGCGGATGCGCAGCCCGCCGTCGCTGACGTCGGACGCGACATAGCGGCACGTCATCGCCGGTTCCTCCATCCACGGGCTCTCGCCGGCCGGCGCCGGCCAGGCGATGACGACCTCCGCTGCGCAGCGCGCGCGGAGCGAAGTGCGGCGATCAGGGCCGTCGTCCCCGGCCGTCCGTCCGCGCGTGAGCATCGCATCGTGCAGCATGTGCATATCCTGCCATTGAATGCGCGCCGTCGGGCGATGCGTTTGCCCGTTTTGACGCGCGAGGGTTCGATGTGCTCCGATGAGACAAACCTCGTCGATCGTGAGGATTGCCGTGAGTGCGCGATATGGGGCGGGCCATCGTGACTGATCGTTACGACTGCATCGTCATCGGCGTGGGGGCGATGGGCTCGGCCGCGTGCATGCACCTGGCGCTCCGCGGCCGGCGAGTTCTCGGACTCGAACAATTCAGCATCCCCAACGCGATGGGTTCCAGCGGCGGCGAGAGCCGCGTGTTCCGCCTGTCGTACTACGAGCACGCGGACTATGTCCCGCTGCTTGTCCGCGCGCAGGAATTGTGGCTTCAGTTGCGCCGCGATTCGGGACGCGAAGTGTTCTTCCAGACCGGCGGGCTGTATCTCGGCCGCGAGGATGATGCGTTCGTCGGCGGGTCGCTCGCCGCGGCGCGACAGCATGGCCTGCCGCATGAGATGCTCACACGTGCGGAGGTTTCGAAGCGGTTTCCGATGTTCGAACTGCCGCGAGACTTTGTCGGTATGTTCGAGCCCAACGCCGGCGCGGTGATGAGCGAAGCGGCGGTCACGGCGCACGCGGAAGTGGCCATGCGCCTCGGCGCGGAACTGCACGGCCACGAAGCCGTGATCGAATGGCGATCGATAGGCGACGGCGTGATCGTCATCACCGATCGCGGTCGATACGAAGCCGAGTCGCTGATTCTGACAGCCGGCGCGTGGACGGGCCGCGTGTGCGCGGAACTTGGCGCGCCGCTTCAGGTGGCGCGTCAGGTGATGGGCTGGGTGCGGCCGCGCGACATGTCGGCTTTCGCGCCGGATCGCTTTCCTGTGTGGGCATACGAACACTCGGCGAAGATGCTGCACTACGGCTTTCCGTCGTTGCCCGGCACGCCGGGCGTGAAGTTCGCTCGGCACTATCCCGGCGAGCCAACGGACGTTGACGCTGTCGATCGCCAGGTCAATGCCGACGATCTGGCGTCGATCGAGCGCGTCGTGAGCGAAATCATGCCCATCGCCGTCGGTCCCCTCATCGCAGCGAAGGTGTGTCTGTACACGAATTCGCCGGACTCACACTTCATCATCGATCGGCATCCGGCGCACGAGAACGTATTCATCGCGTGCGGCTTCAGCGGCCACGGCTTCAAGTTCGCCTCGGTGGTCGGCGAAATCCTGGCCGATCTGGCGACCGAAGCGAAGACGCGGCATCCGATCGGGTTCCTGTCGCTGAAGCGGTTTCAGTAGCGCGCTTTGTGACTCTATAATGAGGCGGTGCGCCGATATGCGTGTCCATACCTGAAGGCCGAAGTGGAGCTGACCGACGAGCGCGAGGCGCACGTTCTTCGAGGCCATCCCGAACTGGTCTCTGAACTCGAACTGGGTGTCGCGGAAGTGCTGGGAGATCCTGACGAGGTGCGGCGAGATGTCCGTTATCCAGACACTCGACTCTTTTCGCGATTTTTCTCCGACCGCTTCGGCGGCAAGCATATTGTTGTGGGAGTCATCACCGATCCAGTGCTTGCACCGGGCCATCCGCCACGGCGCTGGATCGTGACAGCGTACGTGGCTCGCGAATTGACCCAGGGAGTGACTGAATGGAAACGGGATTGACGTTCGAATACGACGCGATCGGCGACATCCTTTACGTCAATCGCGTCAAGCCGTATGCCGGGCAGGATTCGACGGAGCTTGCCTTCGGCGTCGTCGCGCGGTCGAATCCCCAGTCGGGCGATATCGAGAATCTTGAAATCCTGTTCTTCCGCAAGCGAATCGAGCGCGGCGAGCAATTGCACCTTCCGATCATCGCGGATCTGCGCAGAGTCGAGGCCGCCTAGCGCCGCCGCGGCGCCTGTTCACGCGGGACGCAATCGGCTGCGGGAGTCTGATGGGCGGAGCGCTACTGGCGAATCTGCCCCGTGCCGTGCACGACGTACTTGTAAGTCGTGAGTTCCTCGATGCCGCAGGGGCCGCGGGCGTGGAATTTGTCGGTGCTGACGCCGATTTCCGCGCCCATGCCGAACTCGCGCCCGTCGGTGAATCGCGTCGATGCGTTGACATACACCGCCGCGGAATCGACCTCGTGCGTGAACCGCTCCGCCGCCGCAGCGTCGTCCGTGACGATCGCGTCACTGTGACGCGAGCCGTAGCGCTCGATGTGATCGATGGCGGCGTCAAGGTCGCGAACGACGTGCACGTTGAGAATGAGATCGAGATATTCGTTGTGCCAGTCGGCGTCGGTGGCGAGCGTCGAACCCGGAATCAGCGCGTGCGATTGTTCATCGCATCGCAATTCGACCTTCCGCCGCGACAGCTCCGCGCCCAGCACGGGCAGAAATGATTCGGCCACCGCCTTGTGCACCAGCAGCGTCTCCATCGCGTTGCACACGCCCGGGCGCTGGCACTTGGCGTTGACGGCGACGGCGACCGCCATGTCGCGGTTCGCAGCGCGATCGACGTACACGTGACACACGCCCTTGGAATGCTTCATCACCGGCATGCGCGCGTGATCGGCGACGGCGCGGATCAATCCCTCCCCGCCGCGCGGAATCACCAGATCGATGTATTGATCCAGCGACAACAATTCGCGCACAATCGCGCGATCGGTCGTCGCGACAAGCTGGACAGCGTGCTCCGGCAGGTCTCGCTCGCGCGCCGCCGCCAGCATCGCATCCAGGATCGCCTGGTTGGATTGCAGCGACTCCGAACCGCCCTTGAGGATGACGGCGTTGCCCGCCTTGAGGCACAGCGCCGCCGCGTCGGCCGTCACGTTCGGGCGCGACTCGTAGATCACCATGATTACGCCCAGCGGCGCGCTGACTTTGTGAATCTTCAGCCCGTTGGAACGGTCGATGATTCGCAACGTCCTGTCCAGCGGGTCGGGCAGCGCGGCAATCTCGCGCAGGCCCTGGGACACCGCGGCCAGGCGAGTTTCGTGCAGTTGCAGGCGGTCGATCATCGCCGCGGAAAGACCGGCGGCCTCGGCGGCATCGACATCCAGCCGGTTCGCGCGAAGAATCCGCGCCGCGGCGCGATCAATTCCATCCGCCATCGCGTCGATGATGCTGCTGCGAACCGAACCGTCCAGCCGGGCCAGGTCGCGGGCCGCGCTCCGCGAGGCCGCGGCAAGCGTTTGCATGTCAAGCGTAAAGGTCATGGCTGGACAGGAACACCGTCAGACGCAGACAACAGGATACGATGGCGACCGTTCTATGTCTCAGCCGCAGTTTCCCACTTCGTCCGGCGCGAACACCGACTCGGCGATGCACGATCGCTCGTGGCTGGCTCGCGTGCGGCGATGCGTCGTGAAGATCGGCAGCCAGGCGCTGCTCAACGACGCGCAGCATCTGGATGAACAGCCCGTCATTTGCATGGTGAAGCAGATCGCGGCGCTGCGCGGCGCTGGCAAGGAGATTGTGCTGGTCTCCAGCGGCGCGGTCGCGGCGGGG
>CAZLDF010000338.1:0-7470 GCA_964558095.1 uncultured Isosphaeraceae bacterium
AGGCAGCACGCGCCGCCTTCGGGGCAGGTGAAGACCTTGCCGTCGTACTCGCATTCCGATCCGTCGCCCTGGTACTCGCCGCCGAGTTCATCTTCGCAGTAGTCCTCTGTCACGTCGGGCTCGCAGTTGCCGCCTTGTCGAATATCGGGGAAGCAGCAGGCGCCGGTGATTTCGGGGCAGAAGAAGAACTTGCCGTCGAACTCGCACTCGGTGCCGTCGCCCTGGTAAATGCCGCCGTTGGCATCGCATTCAGCGGGCGTCACGTCGTTGGTGCAATCGCCGCCGCGCTGGATGAAGCAACAGGCGCCGCGCGGGCAGACAGGCGCGCCCGCCTCATTCATGGCGCACACGGATCCGTTGCCCAGGAACGTGCCGGCGAGGCCAAGGCACTGAGCTGGCGTCACGTCGCTGACGCAATTTCCATTGAGGGCGCAGCACGCGCCTTCGGGGCAGACGGGCGCGCCGGCGTCATCGAGAGCGCATTGCGTACCTGCGAACTGGTACAATCCCCCAAGCTCTTGGCATTGCTCCAGAGTCGTGTCAATGCAGGAGTTGCCTTTGAGGCAGCACGCGCCGCAGGTGACGCCGCCGTCGCCGCGCATCATTTCGCAGAATGTACTGTCGCCCTGATAGGTGCCGCCCTGATTGTTTTCGCAGTCAAGCTGGGTGAGGGAATCGGTGCAGCCCTGGAATGTGCAGCACGCGCCGACGATGGGGCAGCCATTGGTGTTGGGGTCGCACACCGTGTCCGGGCCGGCCCACGTGCCGCCCAAGGCTTCGCAATATTCCTCGATGGATCCATTCGCGCACACGATGTTGTCGCCGTAGTCACAGCATGCGCCGGTCACGGAGCAATCCACGCCATCGCCGCGGTCGATATCGAAGCACTCGGTGCCGTCGCCGCCGTATTGGCCGCCCCCCACTCCGCAAAAGAATTCCGAGTGCTGTTCACATCCGCCGCCGAGCAGGCAGCAGGCGCCGAAGGGCTGGCAGAGTGCGATGCAGCTTGTCTCGTCACCTTGGTACTCGCCGCCCTGCTCCTCGCACGACTCCTCGGTTCGCTGATCGCAGGGATCGTCGGGATAGCAGCACGCGCCCAGGGGCGGGCAGTTCGAGCCGCGCGTGGGACAGGTTGTGCCATCGCCTTGGTAATCGCCGCCATCGGCCGCGCAGTCTGCTGATGTCAGTTCCTCGCACGGCTGATCATCGAAGCAGCACGCGCCGTAGAGGCCGCGGGCGTTGTCAACCTGCCGCAGGTTGGCGTGGCCGCCGTCGGAGTCGGCGCGCAGACTGGCCGCGTGGTGCGCAGAGAGCAGGGTGATGATGACGATGGCGAAGATCGCCACGACAACACCCAGTTCGACGATTGTGAACCCGCCTCGTTTTGCAGCCATGTCGATGCTTCTCCCCGGCTCGCGCGGAACGCGGCCCGTCGCCGTGCCGATCCTGCGCCCTGGCGCGGACGAACCGGTCGCCCATCAGGGCTGTCGAACGTGCGCGCGGACTGTTTGGTTCCTTTTCCCTCCCCGTCGCAGATGCGGCGGTCCCGTCAAAGTACCTCAACTTTGCCGGCGGTAACGGAAGAAATGTCGAATTTGACGCAGGAGAATTCGCGAATCGGGGCTTCTCGGACGTGCCGGCCGCGCACACCTGCTTATCCACTTTTCGCAAACTGTGTAACCTCCCCCACGCCAGGGACCTGAGCCAATGTGGGGGCGAAAGTCCGGGCCGGGCTGATTCGTGGGTGGAGCATCGGATACGTCGGAGCCACGAGCGGGAGCGAGCGGGGGACCACCCGGGTGTGACTGAGCGGAGACCGCTCGTTTCCACTCGCGGCTCTGATGCACGCCCGATGACCGCTCGTTTCCACTCGCGGCTCTGATGCACCCTGCTTCGGAATTCGGAGAATTAGAACTGCGCCAGCAGCCCCGTTCCGGCCCCCCGGGGTTTCTTCCGCGACGATCTTGCCGCAACCGCAACCGGCCGCTAGCGTACTGTGTTCCGGAAGTCCGGCCGAGGCCGATTTCGCGCGATTTCGCGGGCCCTTCGCCCCGTCGCATATTATGGATAGAGTCGCTCGCGGGTGAATCGCCCGGGCGTCGGAGGTTCGCCGTCATGGCCAAAATGTTCTACACCGTAGAGGAAGTCTGCCAGAAGCTGGGCAAGAGCGCCGACGAAGTCCGCGCCATGGCCGCCTCCGGGCAGATTCAGGAATTCCGCGATCGCGACCGCCTGATGTTCAAGGTCGATCAGATCGACCTGCTCGCCGGGGGCGATGAAGACTCCGGCGAGATCGCCCTCGACCTCGAAGCCACCGGAAGCCAATCGGCGCTCGGCCTCACCGGCGGCACCGGCTCCAAGAGCGGCTCCTCGCTCGGGCTCAGCACCAGCGGGCTCGACCTCAAGGACGATTCCGTCATCGGTCTTTCCGACTCGCGCGAAGACACCGGCATCAGCGTCTTCGACACCGATCACACCGGCCTCAAAGATGAAGCCTCCGAGCAGACCGCCATGGGCGGCGAAGCCGTCGAAGATGACGAACTCAGCCTCGAAGCCGTCGGCTCCGGCAGCGGACTGCTCGACCTGACGCGCGAATCAGACGACACGTCGCTTGGCGCTGAACTTCTCGAAGAGGTCTATTCCAGCGAGGAAGCCGCGGAAATCCCCGGCGGCGCATCCGGCCTCTTCGAAGCCGCGGGCGAAGACGAAAGCGAACAGCTCGTCGGCGCGGGCGGCGCGATGGCCATGCCCGTCATGATGGAAGCCTACGACGGCACGGGCAGCGGACTGGGCGCTGGTTTGCTCATCGGCGCGCTCGCCGCGCTGGTCATGGTCGCGATCGTCGGCGTCGTCGGCGTCATGGGCGCCACGCCCGACCTCGCCATCATGTTCGCCCGCAACGTCTGGATATGGGTCGGCGGACTCGCCGCCGTCACCGTCGTCTTCGGCCTCATCGGACTGTTCCTCGGCAAAGCGTCCGAGTAACACGCTCGTCGCGCATCACGGTTGACACACCACGAAACCCACGGTCTGCTGACCGTGGTTTTTTCATGCCAGCAATTCTTCCGCGACTTCCCAGCCAGCCCGCTCAGGGGCACAAGGCCCCTCGCGAAACGCGACAATGCAGTCCGACCTCAGTTCTCTGACCTCTGACCTCTGACCTCTGACTTCCCCCCCCTCTCCCATGCCTCTCACCCGCTACGGCCTGCGCGAATGGCTTTCGATCACGATCATCTTCGCGGTGATCGTGGGTCTCGCGATCTGGTTGCGATGGTACTGGCTGCTGCCGATACCGGCGCTCGCCTGGCTGGCGCTGGTGTCGTTCTTCCGCGATCCCATTCGCCGCATCCCGCCCGATCTCTTGCCCGGCGACATGCTCAGCCCCGCCGACGGCACCGTTTGGGCCGTGCTCGCAGTCGATGAGCACGAATCCACGGGGGGGGGACCCGCGATCGTCATCCGCATCTTCCTCAGCGTCCTCAACGTCCACGTCAACCGCTCGCCTTTCGACGGCGAGGTCATCGCGCTCAAATACACGCCCGGCGAGTTTCACGACGCGCGCAGCGACGAATGCGCCACGCTCAACGAAAGCAACCTCATCACCCTGCGAATCCCGCCGTGGACGACCGGCGGCCAGGGGGGGGGTGAGACCATCGGCGTGCGCCAGGTCTCGGGCAAGCTCGCTCGCCGCATCGTCTGCCCGCTCCGCGTCGGCGACAAACTCACACGCGGCGAGAAGTTCGGCATGATCAAGTTCGGCTCGACCACCGAACTCATCCTGCCGCGGCCGCACGACGTCACCGTGCACGTCGCCAAGGGCGACTTCGTCCGCGGCGGCAAGACCGTGCTCGCGACGTTGAAACCGCCGACGTAGCGCATTTGACCGCGTCGGGGACGACGCGGCTCGCTTCGGCGCGCGGTTTCACGCCTTGTTCCATCACGGCCCGCACGGCCCGAAGGCCGTCAGCACCGCGGTGACGTCGGCGATGGTCACTTGGTCGTCGCCATCGGGTTGCGGGACAATGTCCTGCGGGCAATCGTTGCACGGCAGGCCGAACGCGGTGATCACGGCGGTGACGTCGGCGATGGTGATCGACCCGTCCCCGCCGGGGGGGGCGATGTCCTCGGGACACGGGTTCGGCTCCACTTCGTTCTTGAGCATGCTGACGGTGTTGCCGGCCGGGCCGCGTGCGCCGTCGTGTGAACCGCCTCGACCCGCGGCCGCGCGCTGGCCGATGGAGTCGGTGATCGTGACCACGTCCGCCTCGCCGTCGTTATCGACGTCGCCGGAAAGCACGATGGTGGTTTCCTGGCCGGCGACGAGGTCCTGCGCTTGCGCCAAGGCGAGTTGATCGTCGATGGTGTCGTTGCGATACACGCGCACGACGCGCTGGGAAAGCGACTGGTCATCGAGCGCGATGAGGAGTTCGGCGTCGCCATCGTTGTCGAGATCGGCGGCGGTCGAGTTGAGCGCCGGGCCGGACAACGGCACCGTCGCGCCGCCGAGACTTCCCGAGCCGTCATTGAGCAGCAGCGTCATCGAGTTGCTGCCGCCGCCGACGACGAGGTCGATGTCCTTGTCGTTGTCGAGGTCTTCGGGGTTGACGAAACGGGGATCGAGCCCAACGCCGAAAACTTGTGGCGAGCCGAAGCCGCGCGCGAAGGGCAGGCCGTCGTTGAAGAGCACAGCGACTTCGTTCGTCGCGCCCATCAACAGCGCCAGGTCCACCGCGCCGTTGTCATCGAGATCGGCGGCGACGATGTCAACCGGGCCGCCGGCGACTTTGATGATCGGCTGGGCTGCGAACGATCCCGCGCCGTTGTTTTCGAGCACGACCGCGCCGTCCAGCGCGGGACTGGCATCAAGCTGCACCGCGACCGCGAGGTCGATGGAAGCGCCGCCGTCGAGCGTGCCGGTCGCGATCGCCACCGGCCTGTGCGGCCCGACGCTGACAGTTTGCGACACGCTGAACGCGCCCGAGCCGTTGTTCGAGAGGATGGAGACGGACTCGCTCGACCTGTTGACGACGGCCAGATCGACGCCTGCGTTGGCGTCGAGCGCCGCAGCGACAATGCTCACCGGTTCATCGCCCACGGATATCAGCGGCTGCTGCGTGAAGGTCTGCGCGCTTCCGCCGTCGTTGAGCAGAACGACCACGCCGTCGATGCTCGGCAAGGCCACGGCGATGTCGAGGAACGCGTCGCCGTTGAAATCGGCGAGGACCGCGTCGGCGGCGCTGTCGGAAAGCGTCGAGTCCGCGGGCGCTTCGAGGTCAAGCGAGCCGGTGTAATCGAGCACGTTCAGCGTGATGGTCTGACCGGGCCCGCGCTCGCCGCCGCCCCCCCCTTGGCGAGCGCCGCCTGAGTCGAGTGTCAAGAGGACGCCGGCGGGCAGGCCGGTTGCGAACAGGACATTGGACGCGGGCGCGAGCGACCCGGCCGTGAGAACGTCAAATGTGTCGCCATTCTGCGGCGAGTAGCCGGGGCTGATGTTCGCAGACACTGTTCCGCCGAGTGTAGCCGTCCCCGTGACGACCAAAGTGTTGTAGTCAACACCGGGCGTGGTCGCGCCGTCAAGATCGAAGGAGAGGACGCCGAAATTTTCGCATTCGCCATCGATGGTGAGCGTGCCGCCCCCCCCTGCTGCGAGGTTGCCGGGCCGCAGGGTGCCGGAGTTGTCAACGTTGCCGAGGATGGTCCCGTCGCCTGCGAGCGTGCTGAGAGAACCGACATCGATTTGACCGGCGAGCGTGCCGTTGGTGACGGTGAGGGAGGCCACTTGGGGGCCATAGCTCGCCGCGCCGCTCCACGGGTCGAGGATCGTCTGGCCGAGGATCGTTTCACCGGTGCTGTATTGGAATCCGCCGAGATCGAAGATGACGTTGTGATTTGTGACGACGCACGTTTGGTTGCTGGCCGGGGAGGAAAAGGTCACCGTGTAGCTGGTGGATGAAAGGTCGCCGCCGAAAGTTGCGCACTCAAAGACCGGTATCCAGCCGAGGGTCCAGTTTGCGGCGTCGTGGAATGATCCGGATGTGGGGTTGAGCCACCTGGCGGCTCCAAAGGCGGCAATGCGAAAGAAACCTACGCCGTCAATTCCGACGAACTTTCCACCGGCGAACCATGTGTCGTGGAACGGCGTCAGGCAAAGCACATCACCCACGCCGCCCTCACCATCGCCCATGTAGCTAATGGCCCGCCAGCTGAACGTCGGGTCCCAGGCGGCGATGCCGAGTGCGGTATATGGGCCGGCGGTGGTGAAGCTCCCGCCGACGATGAGTTTGCCGTCGTAAGCCGCAAGCGCCAGGACGTCGTCATTGGTACCGCCGCCGGCAAGCGGGTCCCAGCCGGTGGTCGTGGTTAAGCGCGCAATGTGTCTGCCTGTCTGGATCCCATCAACGAAAGTGAACGCGCCGCCGGCGTAGAGCTCGCCATTGAAAACAGCGAGCGCGTGGACGGTGTTGTTGAAACCGCCTGCGGGCAACGATTGCCAGATGGTTCCGTTCCACCGCGCGACGCGCGCGCCGGGCGCTGTGAAGAAGCCGCCTGCGATCAACTCGCCGTCGTGGATGGTGAAGCAGGTCACTGAAGAGTTAAACGCCGCGACAGCGGGCATCGCCTGCCAGGACGACCCGTTCCATCGCGCGACAAAACTGGCTGACTGTCCGCCGGCGGTGATGAAATCGCCGCCCGCGATGAGCTGACCGCCGAATACCGCCAGCGCGCGGACGGTGTTGTTCATGCCCACGGTCGGTCCCGTGCCCACCGGCTGCCAGGACGTGCCGTTCCAACGCGCGATGTGATTCACTGTGGTGACTGCACCATTGGCGGTCACAAAGTTGCCGCCGGCGATCAGTTCACCGCCGTATTCGGTCATCGCCACGACTCTGGGATTCGGAAAAGTGGGCGACCCCGCGAACGGGGAGCCCAGATGAAGCCAGTGTGGCGCGTTCACCGCGTCGAATCGAGCGATGTAGCGGGCGGCGGAGTTCGGACCCGCCTGCCAAAAGTCTCCGCCGACGATCAGATCGCCGTTGAAAGTTGTAAGCGCATGGACGGCCGGATCGGGGCCGCCTAACACGCCGCCCGGGCTCGAGGGGTAGGGCGGCAGGTGGCGCCAGGGAGGGCACTGGCCGAACGCAACTGAACACAGCGCAACGCTTGCGACCAGCGCCAGCGCGTACGAACAACGCAACGCAACGCCCACGCAATGGACTCCACGCATGGCGGATGGTTTCCTGCTGTCAAAAGGCTGAACCCACACCGGCGAAGCGCATCAGGGCTGGCCGGCCTGCATCATCAACATCGTCACCATATCATCGCAAAACGGGATCGAAAGGGAACCAGAATTCCAGCGGTTTTGCGCGAAATTGATGCGGGTGGTTGATCGCAGCATCTGCCGAAGCAGGCCGCAGCGAGCGGGCGATCGCGCCGTTCGCCGCAGCACGCCCACCGTGGCGCGGCGCTGAA
>CAZLDF010000339.1:0-10229 GCA_964558095.1 uncultured Isosphaeraceae bacterium
CCGAAAAGCTTCTGCCACTGACTCAGGCTGTCCACGTCGTCCTGCGTGACCCACGATTCAAACCGCCGGGCGGAGTGCGGGTTCGTCCACGCATCGTCCGTGGATGAGCCGTACATGCGACCCTTGACGTCGATCAGCAGATTGCGATCGCTAGTGTAGATGACGAAGTCGAAGCTCTTGAGCGACGCCAGGCCGTCCGCCGCGGACGGCGATTCGCGATGACGACCCGCGGGCATGAGGGCCTTCTTGGCTTCATCGACGGCGATGTAGGGCACGCGGTTGGCGCGCAGGTAATGCTCGAAGGCCTGCTCGTAATGGAATCGACGCTGGGCCATGCGGAAGGTCCGGGACCATGATACCGATGCCCTTAAGCCCAGGCCGTTGAGCCCCAGGCCGTTAAGCCCAGGCCGCCAGGCCGGAAGAACTGGGAAGAACTGGCGGGTAGCGCAAGTCGATTCGTCCGGCCTGGCGGCCTGGGCTTAACTCCGGCCTGGCGGCCGGGGCTTAACGACGACGACGCGCGCTACGCGGGATTCACCCCTCCCACGGAACGACAAAGGGCCATACCTGGCGCGGCAAACCGGCTTTGATTGGATTCTCCTCGACATACGCGATTCTCGACGCGACTTTCTCCAATGAGTCCAGATACACGAACCAGCCGTCCTCAGCCCACGGCGAAGGCATTCGCCCGCGTCTGTCTCGGTGGCATCGAAGCGGATGCACGTTCGCGTGGTTCATCGCACGTGTTGCGGCGCGCTTGAGGAAGCCCGTCAGCACTTCAATCCGTTCCCCATGTCGGCGGACCACAAGGTGAACGTGATCCGGCATGATGGCGCAGGCATTGATGACGATGTTCAGCTTCGCTGAAATCGCGGCAAAGCCCTCCGCGACTGCGTGAACTTGCGCCTGGCTGAACCTGACAGCGGGATACAGAAGCACGGCTTTCGCCTCGAGGCGCGATGCGACATCGTGTGCATCATGCGCGTGCGATCGCAGCGAGGTCACTTTCGTTGCGGGACCGAAGCGCTGGAGGTGCTCGGCCCATACCCGATCCGAGCACGATCCGCGCGGATCATTGGGCAACCAGTACCCGTACGCGCCGAAGATGACGTGGTACGCGAGGACCATCGACGAATTCCTGAATGCGCGCCGCACCCGTTAAGCCCCGGCCGCCAGGCCGGAACGAACACCAGTGGTGATTAGATGGTAATGCGCGACCAACGACGTGCAAGTTTTTTCGTCCGGCCTGGCGGCCTGGGTTTAACGGTCAGCATCACGCTTCTACGCGCAGACCCGTACTGTCCTTCACTCCCAGTGATCGATAGATCTCCTGCGTCGCGTCGGAACGGTTGAGCGTGTAGAGGTGAATGCCGGCGACATGATGGTCGATGAGGTCGCGGCACTGCTCGGTCGCCCAGTGCACGCCGACGCGCTGCACGGCCTCGGGATCGTCCTGCACGCGATAGATCGCCCGCTGCAGCGCCGCCGGGAAATTCGTCCCCGCCGCGAGGTCCGCCATGCGCTTCATCCCCGTGATGCTCGTGATCGGCATGATGCCCGCGACCAGCGGCACGCGCACGCCCGCGATGCGGCACCGCTCGCACCAGTCATAGAACTGGTCGTTGTCGAAGAACATCTGCGTGCAGACGTAATCGGCCCCGGCATCGACCTTCGCCTGCAGGTGCTCCATGTGGCGCAGGCGGTTGGGCGTGTCCGGGTGGCCTTCGGGGAAGCCGGCGACGCCGATGCCGAAGCCCCCCCCTTTCAGATCGCCTGCCGCACGCTCGTTGAACTGACGAATGAAACGCACCAGGTGGATGGCGTTGGGCATGACGTCGCGGGCATGGTCATATCCGGGATCGTCCCGCGGCTTGTCGCCGCGAAGCGCCATGATGTTGCTGACGCCGGCCTGGGCGTAGCGCTCGAGAATCCGCTCGATGTCCGCTTCGGAGTGCTGCACGCATGTCAGGTGCGGCACGGGATCGAGCGCGGGATACTGGGCCTTGAGGCGCACGACGAGGTCGTGCGTCTTCTCGCGCGTCGATCCACCCGCGCCATAGGTGACGCTGACAAACGAGGGGCGAAGGGCGTGAAAGTCGGCGATGCGCTCGAACAGCGACTCCCACGCTTCGCCGGTCTTGGGGGGGAAGAACTCGAAGCTGAAGCTCGGCTTGTCGCGCTGGAGAATCTCAGCGATGTGCATGGGCGGATCATCATAGGGGTTCGGGGTTCGGGGTTCGGGAGCAGGCGGGCGAGCCGCCTCGCGAAACACAGGGACGCCTCGCGAAACGTATTTGAACGACGTGACGGTACACTGCCCCGCTTCCAGCGTAACTGCTCCATGCCTCCCCGTGCCCGCATTCCGCGCCCGACTGTCAAGCGACTGAGTCTGTATCTGCGCGAGCTGGAGCGACTCGCCGAGGCGGGCCAGGGCACGATCAGCTCGAAGACGCTCGGCGATGCGCTGGGCCTGACTGACGCGCAGGTTCGCAAAGACCTCGCCTGCTTCGGGCAGTTCGGCCACCCCGGCATCGGGTATCGAATCGCCGATCTCATCGGCCAGCTTCGCAAGATTCTCGGCACGGACCGCTCGTGGAACGCGGCGGTGGTCGGCGCGGGCAACATCGGCCGGGCCGTGATGGCCTACGGCCGGTTCCGCCGCAAGGGCTTCGACATTGTCGCGGTGTTCGACGCCGACCCCGGCGTCGTCGGCAGGGAGATCGCCGGTCACAAGGTGCGCCCGATGAGCGACCTGCCGAAGCTGGTGCGCGAGCGCGACATCAAGATCGGCATCGTCGCTGTGCCCGCGGAGGCGGCGCAGGAAGTCGCGGAGGAACTCATCGACGCCGGCGTGCTGGGAATTCTCAACTTCGCGCCGGTTCGCCTGGACGTTCACGACGCGGTCAGCGTCGTCAGCGTGGATTTCTCGGTATCGCTCGAACAGCTCGCGTTCCAGCTCTCGCTGGGACTGACGGGCGCGCTCGACGGCGGCGCGGCGGGCGGGTGATGGGGTGATGAGGCTCTCACGCCGGACCTGAGTCATCGGAGGGGGCGAAGGTCCGGGTTGTTAGTAGGTGGCCCTTCGTTGTCGGTGATTTGTTGATTGAACGTTCAGGGCTGCGGTGCGGCGTCGGCCGGCGGGGGGCCGAAGATGGCCGAGCCGATGCGGACGACGTTCGCGCCGCATTCGATCGCGACCTCGTAGTCGCCGCTCATACCCATCGACAGAATGTCGAACTTCTCGCCGCCCGCGCCGCTGCGGCGGATGTCGTCGAAGAGTTCTCGCGCCCGCTCGAAGACCGGTTGAAGGTCACGCGGCTGCTCGGCGAGCGGGGCCATGCACATGATGCCGCGGCAGCGGATGTTCATCATCGTGTCGAGTTGATCGACGAGGTGTCGAGCCGCCGCGGGCGCGACACCGGTCTTGCTCTTTTCACCGGCGACGTTCACCTGCACCAGCGCCTCGACAGGCCTTTCAAGCCGCGTCGCCGCCGCTTGGATTTCCTCCGCCAGGCGCAGCGAATCGACCGAGTGGATCAGGCGGACGAACGGCAACACCTTGCGAACTTTGTTGCGTTGCAGGTGGCCGATCATGTGCCAGCGCAGCGTCTGCGGCAGCCCGGCGGCGGTGCGCGACCGGTGCAGCTCGCGATAGCGGGCCAGATATTCATCCATCTGCGCCGCGCGCTGCACTATCTGCTGCACCTGATTCTCGCCCAGGTCCTCGTGACCCAGGGAGACGAGTTCGCGAATCTGGTCGATCGACGCGTATTTGGTGACGGCGACGATGACGACGTCCCGGGGACCGCGGCCGCTGCGGGCGGCGGCCTCGGCGACGCGCCGCCGCACGGCGTCGTATCGGTCCTTCAGCGAGCCTTCGAGTTTCATGGCCGTTTCGCGAGCGGGCTCGTCCCGCTGCGGTTGGGTGCCAGCAGGTGAAGGCGGAGCTGACGACCGGGTCGTCCCTTCACATCCATGTGTCGTGACGCTCATGGAAAGAGCATAGCCCCCCGCAGCGCCTCATGCCAGCAGCGGCGCCGCCGCGGCAGCCCTACCCTACGCCCATGCCGCCATCCCAACCCCTGTCTCCGCCGGTCGTGCTGGTCATCCGCGACGGCTGGGGCGAAAACCCGCATCCCGAGCACGATCGCTTCAACGCCGTGAAGCTCGCACGAACGCCCGTCGATGACGCGCTTCGCCGCCACTGGCCGTGGACGCTCATCAAGACGTGCGGCGAGGACGTGGGCCTGCCCGCGGGCGTCATGGGCAACAGCGAGGTCGGCCACCAGAACATCGGCGCGGGGCGCATCGTCGATCAGGAAATCATGCGCATCACCCGCCGCATCCGCGACGGCTCGTTTTTCGAAAGCCCCCCCCTCCGCGGCGCGTTCGAGCACGCGCGCGCTTCCGGAGGCAACGTCCACATCATGGGCCTCGTCAGCGACGGCCAGGTGCACAGCGACCTCGAACATTGCTTCGCGCTGATCGACCTCGCCAAGCGCATGCAATTCCCCGGCGATCGGGTCTTCGTGCATGCGTTCACCGACGGGCGCGACACCGGGCCCAAGACGGGCCTCGGCTTCATTCGACGACTGGAAAGCAAAGTTCGCGAAACGGGCGTCGGGCGAATCGCCAGCGTCATCGGGCGCTACTGGGCGATGGATCGCGATCATCGGTGGGAGCGCATCGCGTGGGCGTACTCGTGCCTGACGGGACGAAGCGTCGCGCATGAAAAGCTTGTCGCGCCGATGGGCGCTGTGCGCGGAGACGCAAGCGGCGAACGTGCGGTGCAGTGGTATTACGATCATCCGGCGGACGAGAGCCGCACGGGCGACGAGTTCATCACGCCGACCGTCATTCTTGACGATCACGGAAAGGCGCTGCCCCGCGTCGGCGACGGCGATTCGGTGGTCCTCTTCAACTTCCGCGGCGACCGGCCACGCGAAATCTCCAAGGCGTTCGTCCTCGATGACGCGGGATGGGCGCAAGTCAAGAACGGCGGATTCGACCGCGGCCAACGATTGCGTGACCTGTACTTTTGCACGATGACAGGTTACGAGACTGGTCTGCCGGTCAGCGCCATCGCATTCGAGAAGCCGCCGAAGATGCCGAACATCCTCGGCCAGGTCGTCAGCGATGCGGGGCTCACGCAGTTCCGCTGCGCCGAGACCGAGAAGTTCGCGCACGTCACGTTCTTCTTCAACGACTATCGCGAAGAACCGTCCCCCGGCGAATCGCGCGAACTCATTCAGAGCCCGACGGACGTGACGACGTATGACCAGAGGCCCGAAATGTCCGCGGCAGGCGTGTGCGACGCAGTCCTGCGGCGGCTGCGCGCCAATGACCGCGAATCGCTCATCGTCGTGAACTTCGCCAATCCCGACATGGTTGGGCACACGGGAAAGCTCGCTGCGGTGATCACGGCCGTCGAGACGGTCGATGCGTGCGTGGGGCGGCTCGTCGAGGCGACCCTGGCGATCGGGGGCTCGTTGATTATCACCGCCGATCACGGCAACGCCGAGCAGATGTGGGACCCGGTGCACGATTCGCCTCATACCGCGCACACGACGTATGACGTGCCGCTGTTCATCGTGGGCGAGACGCATCGCGGCACGAGCCTGCGCGACGGGGGGCGACTGGCGGACATCGCCCCGACGGTGCTGGCGATGATGGGGATGGAGCAGCCCAAGGAGATGACGGGCCGCGCACTGATTGGGGACTCTCACAAACCAGTGGCACAGGCCTCCTCGCCTGTGATCGATGCTTCGGCCTCAATGGCAGAAGAATCGATGCGGTCGGGCAATCAACGTCAATCCGTCAGGCGATCCTCGTGAGATCCGGTGCGACGCAAGCGTCGGCGCTAAACTTTGTCGAACGATTCCACAACGATAGCGCACAATCCCGTTCGGTCTTCGATCGCCGGGGCAAGCGCATCGGCGTGCCTCGCATCGTCGCAAATCACGAACAGGCTCGACCCGCTGCCGGAGACGTGAACCGGTCGCTCGGCGATGCGCTGGACGTTCGCGATCGCGTCGCGCAGGGGGGGGGCGACGGCCTGGGCCGCGAACGCGAGATCGTTGAACAGATCGTCGTGCAATATCCGGCCGCGGCCGCCCCCCCCAACGAGCGAGCGCACGCGCGGTTCATCGAGCGCGGGGTGCCCGTTCATCGCGTCGAATCGTTGATAGACCGGCCCGGTCGGGCAGGCGACCTCGGGGAGGATGATCACGGCGTGCAGCGGCGGGATCGATGCGTGCCGCTCGACTCCTTCGCCGCGGCCAGTCACCAGCGCGCTGCCTCGATGGACGAGAAACGGCACATCGGACCCCAGCGCGGCGCCGATGGACGCCAGCTCGTCCACTGACAAGCCGAGTTCGTACAGTTCGTTCACGCCCAGCAGCATCGCCGCGGCGTTGGACGAGCCGCCGCCCAGCCCGCCGCCGACGGGGATTCGCTTCTCAATCTTGAGCTGCACAGGAAGTTGGCGGCCGACGTGCTGCTCCAGCGCCAGGTGCGCCCGCACCGCGAGGTCCTTGCGGATCGACCAGTTGATGTCGCTGCGCCGCCGCGCTTCGGCATGCCAGAGGATCGCGTACCTGCTGAACCGGTCGGGCAGGAGCTTCGTCAGCAGCAGTTCGTCGAAGAAATCGACGGTGACCATCCAGGAGCAGATGGGGTGATAGCCCGACTCGTCCAGTGGACCGACCGACAGGGCGAGGTTGAGCTTCGCGGGCGCGAGCTGCGTGACGACGTCGGGCATGCGCGCAAAGCATAGGAGCGTCGCACGCCGGACCTGAGTCTGCGAAGTCGTAGATCCGCCGTGGCGGGGTCCGGGTCGAGCATTGATCGACCCCCACCGCGCATTCGAACTTCACGGCCTGCCCGCCGTTTGCCGATGAGGAAAGGAATGGAAGAACGCCGTCGCCATCCAAGATCGCGAGCGATTCGTGGCTGCAAGTTGCTCGATCCGCGATCGCGCAAATTCCACGGCGGGCGAACGATCGACATCGCGGCTGGCGGAGCACTCATCGAAATCAACCGGCCCCTGGCGATCGACATCGGGCAAACCCTGTTCATCGACATCGTCGGCGACGCGACGCACGGGCTGATCCGCGCCGAGCTCATGCACGAGGCGAGAGTCGTGCGCGTCGACACCACCGGCGAGCGGAATACGCGGTTGGCGATCGCGTATGCCGAGCCGTTGGCGGAGTAGTTGCGAAGACGCAAGCGGGTTACAGATCGATGGGCACCTGCTCGACGACTTCCAGCCCGAAGCCGTGCAGGGCGGGAAATGTTTTCGGGTGGTTCGTCAGAATGCGCAGGCGAGCGAGGCCCAGATCGCGGAGGATCTGGCCGCCGATGCCGATGTCGCGGCGGTCCATCGGCTGCACGCGGCCGGCCGGTCCTTCCAAACGCGTCAGGTCGGGTGCGTTGACGTCGTCGGGTCGCGGGCGATTGATGCGCAGCAGGCGGTCGCGCAGCCCGTCGCCGGCCCCCTCCATGCGCAGATAAACCAGCGCGCCGCGACCGGCCTGTTGAATCATTTTCAGTGATGCGCGCAGCTCGCGCCCCGTCGGGTTGGACGTTTCCTCGAAAATGTCGCCGAGCAGATCGCGGCGGTGCACGCGCACCAGCGTCGGTTCGTCGGTGTGCACCACGCTTCCCGAGCCGTTGATCGTGCCCACCCCCCCCACCGTGAGCGCAATGTGCGGCAAGGGGTCGATCGTCGATTGCCAGGCGAATAGTTGGAAAGGTCCGTGAGGCGTTTCGATCGGCGTGCCGCGAACAGGTTCGAGCCGGCGGATGAGCTGCTCGCGGTTCAGGCGGTGTTCGATGATCTGCTCGACGGAGCACATCTTGAGTTTGTGGCATGCGCAGATGCGTTCGAGGTCGGGGATGCGCGCCATTTCGCCGTCCTCGCGCACGACCTCGATCAGTATGGCCGCCGGCCGCAGACCGGCAAGTCGCGCCAGATCGACGCTGCCTTCGGTTTGGCCGGTGCGCACGAGCACGCCGCCGTCGCGCGCTCGCAGCGGGTTGATGTGGCCGGGGCGGACGAAATCCGAAGGTCGCGATGCCGGGTCGATCAACAACTGGATGGTCTTGACGCGGTCGGCTGCGGAGATGCCGGTCCCTACGCCATGTTTGGGATGCCCATCGACGGAGACAGTCAGCGGCGTGCCGCGCAGCGACGTGTTGCTGGCGACCTGAGGCGAAAGCTCCAGCCGATCGCAATCGGCGCCGGTCAGCGGGACGCACAGATACCCGCCGCCCACGCGCGTCATGAAGTTGATGATCTCGACGGAAACCATTTCCGCGGCGCAAATGAAATCGCCTTCGTTCTCGCGGTCTTCGTCATCGACGAGCACGATCACGCGGCCGCTGCGCAGCTCATCCAGAATCTCCGGGATCGGCGAGAAGGTCATGGAATGCGTAGTTTAGGCGATCACATGGGGGGTTGTCGCGATAGGATGTCGGCATGGCGAAGAAGAAACGGGCGTCGAGTGTGAGATCGACGAAGCCGAGATCAAACGTGCAGGCTAAGCCGCGAGCGGCGAAGAGCGCTCGCGCGGGCGCCGTGACGGCGTCGATGAAAAGGCAGCATCTTGCGTGGCTCCTCGACGTGACTGGCATTCCCACCGCGGCGGGACGCGAGGATCGCATCATCTCCTGGGTGCGCCACTGGGTCGAT
Source organism: uncultured Isosphaeraceae bacterium (assembly GCA_964558095.1). Taxonomy (GTDB): domain Bacteria; phylum Planctomycetota; class Phycisphaerae; order Phycisphaerales; family SM1A02; genus CAZLDF01. Next base: position 8,693 of record CAZLDF010000339.1, read on the forward strand.
GACCGGCCGGACCTGTTGATCGCCGAAGATCGCGCGGGCAATCTGCTGATCACCCAGCGCGGCGCATCCGCGACGCGCCGGCCGCTGTTCTTTCAAGCGCACCTCGATCATCCCGCGTTCGTCGTGCGACAGGTTTTCGACTCCAGGCGCATCGAGCTCGAGTTCCGCGGCGGAGTCGCGGACGCATACTTCCAAGACGCGAAGATCGACATCTTCGATTCGCACGACCTCGCACACACAGCCAAGATCACGCGGCTTCAAGCTCAGGAGAAACCCTTCAAACTTGTGACGGCGGAGCTGGTCGAAGCGACGGACTCCATTAGTTTGGGCGACGTGGGCCGATGGGCGCTCCGCGGGCGCGGCGCGATGCCGCAGGTCGTCGATGGCTTGCTTCACGCTCCGGCGTGCGATGATCTCGCGGCCGTCGCGGCGGCGCTCGCAGCGATCGACGTGCTGCGCCAGCGCGGCGGCCTCATGCATGTCGGCGCGCTGTTCACGCGCGCCGAAGAAATCGGATTCGTCGGCACGCTCGCGGCGTGTCGAGAGGCGACGCTCCCCAAGGACGCGCGCGTCATCTGCCTTGAAAACTCGCGCAGTTTCGCGGAAAGCCCCATCGGCGGCGGGCCGATCCTGCGCGTCGGCGACAAGATGAGCGTCTTCGATCCGCGACTGACCAATCGCATCTCGCTCATCATGAACGAGCACGCATCGCTCAATCCTTCCTTCAAGTGGCAGCGAAGACTCATGCCCGGCGGGACGTGCGAAGCGACGGCGTTTAGCGAATACGGCTATGAGGCGACGTGTCTGTGTCTTCCGCTGGGCAACTACCACAATCAGGGCGACATCGATGCCGTCGCCAGGGGCACGCGCCAGGCGCGCGTCCGGCCGGAGGTGATCGCGGTCGCGGATTATCACGGCCTGGTGGAGATGCTCGTGGTCATCGCCGAGCGACTGGACGACGCGACGTTCGTCACCATGAAGCAGCGCGTGGACAAGTATCTGGATGAGCTTGGTTATGTGGTGTTCGGCGAGTCCGCGAAGCAGCCCGGCGCGACGTCGGACGGGAAGCGGTCGCACGGCGCGCTGCGCAAGGCGAGCTTCGCGCTGTAGATTCACTTCGCGCCGGATTCGCCGGCGTTGCCGTTGGCGGCGACGGGGACGGGCTGAAGCAGTTCGACGCCGATGCGTTCGATGTGCTTGGGGCTGGCGCTGAGGATGGTGAACCTCGCATCGTGCGCTTCGATAGTCTCGCCGACGTCGGGAACTCGCCCGCAGTGCGCCAGCAGAAAGCCCGCCACTGTGTCGTATTCTTCTTCGTCGGGCAGCGTCAGCCCCAGCGCTTCGTTGAATTCGTCGATTCGGAAGCGTCCATCGACTTCGGCGTGCGCGTCGTCGAGGCGTTCGAGCGTCGGTTCTTCCTCTTCGCCGGTGTCGTGTTCGTCTTTGATTTCGCCGACGATTTCCTCGAGGACGTCTTCGATGGTGACGAGGCCCGCGGTCCCGCCGTACTCGTCGATCACGATCGCCATGTGCACTT
>CAZLDF010000340.1:0-3439 GCA_964558095.1 uncultured Isosphaeraceae bacterium
TCTCCTCCGGCTTGGCGAGCGTGGAGCTCGCTTCCGGCGCGTTGAGGCCGGGGACGAGGCCGGGCGAGCCGACATCAGCTTTGTTGAAGACTTCGTTGGTGATGCAGGCTTTGGACGGGCCGTCGCCTTCCTTGGACAAGCGCCACAGTTTGCCGTCGCTGAGGTTCTCGGCTTTGAGATCGCTCAGCCAGATGCTGGCGCCGTCGGCCTTGGGCCAGTCGCCGGAGGCGAGGTAATCGACTTCGCAGACGACCTTCTCGTTGGCGTCGAGAAGCTGCACAACCTCATCGCCGGGCTTGGGCGCGTTGGCGAGGCCGCCCCACTTGACCGCGGCGATCTTGTACGACGTCGCGGCGTTCTCGTTGGCGGTGCTGTCCCACGCGGCGCGGAACTTCGCTTCGTCGCGGAATGCATCGCTGATGATGACCGCGACCTCGCCGGCTTCGAGCTTGAGTTCCAGCGGGCCCCACGTGCCGCGGTCCTCGTCGTCGAAGTGCCAGCCCGTGAGATCGACTGCTGCGTCGCCGACGTTGGCGATTTCGATCCACTCGGTTTCGCCGCGGCGTTCCTCCGAAGCGGGGTTGTACATGATCTCGGTGATGATGATCCGACCGGCGGCCATCGCGGGGCTTGTGATCGCGAGGGCGAGCAAACCACTGAACACTGACATCTGAATTGAATGAAGTTTCATGGGAACCTCCCACCTTGGGGTGAAGTGAAGATTCGCGGCCAATAGCGGGCATAATCTACGCAAACGCCCCGGAGCACAAGTCCCACCCGGCCCCCCCGCACGACCCGGACCTTCCTCGCCCCCCCGATGACTCGCCAGGTCCGGCGTTTGACGGAATCGCGTCCGCAGGTTCACTTGACATCAACGTATGCACAGCCGTCGAAAGGATGCCAGGCTCCCCCCGCTGACCGCCGAGATGCTGCTCTGCGCGTATCAGAACGGCATCTTCCCGATGGCGGAGCCGGACACGGGCGAGGTTCGCTGGTACAGCCCCGACCCGCGGGCGATCTTCCCCCTGGACGATTTCCGCATCCCCGTGACTCTGCTGCGGGAGGTGCGGCGCGGCACATTCGACGTCCGCAGCGACACCGCGTTCGACGAAGTCATGCGAGCGTGCGCGACGCCGCGGTACGCAGGCGACGAGACGTGGATCAGCGAGGAGTTCATCGGCGTCTATGGCGAGCTTTTCACGCGCGGCTTCGCCCACAGCATCGAGGCTTGGCGCGAGGGCCAACTCGTCGGCGGGCTCTATGGCGTGCACATCGGCGGCGCGTTCTTCGGCGAGTCGATGTTCCACAAGCCGCGCCTGGGCGGAACGAACGCCTCCAAGATTTGCCTTGTGCATCTCGTGCGGCACCTCAACCATCGCGGCTTCACGCTGCTTGACACGCAGTTCTCCACCCCGCACCTCGAACAATTCGGCTGCGTGGAGATATTTCGCGACGAATACCTGCGGCGACTCGGCGAAGCCTTGCAACGTCGTGTGACATGGGAGGACTTTGAAGGGGGGCAACCACAGAGCACACAGAGAGCACAGAGATAGTGCAACCGGTTAGAATCCCTGAATCAGTCTGGTCAGAATGAGTTACAAGCTGCGTGCTGGAATTCGTGAGGTGACTGCGCAGAGGCTTCGAGCCCCGGCAGTAGGAACACATCCTGACTCCTCTCCCTGACTCGTCTCTGTGTTCTCTGTGTTCTCTGTGGTGAATTCTCTCTCCGAAGGAACGGTCAACAGGTCATGCACTGTGGTCTTCTTGGTCTTCCCGGCTCCGGCAACACGACGCTCTTCAACGCGCTGACGGGCAGCCGCGCTTCGGGCTATTCCGACAAGCCCAACATCGGCGTGGCGAACATCCCCGACCCGCGGCTGGACGACATCGCGCGGTTCATCCCGCCGGAAAAAATCGTGTACGCCTCGCTGCGCCTCGTTGACATCCCCGGCGTGCCGGCGGGGGGCGCCGGCGCGGGCGGCGATGGCGGGGGTGGGGGGAGTGGGGGGGCGAAGAAGCTCAACAGCTTCCTCGAACACGTGCGCCAGGTCGATGGCGTCATCCACGTCGTGCGCTGCTTCGATGACGGCTCCGGGGGCGGGGGGATCAGCGCAGTCGGCGACGCAGCAAAGCTGGAGACCGAGCTGGTGCTGGCGGACCTCGTCGTCGCTGAGGGGGCGAAGGACAAGGCCAGCCGGATCGCGCGAACGGGCGAGAAGGAAGCCAAGGAGCGAGTCGCGGCTTTAGAGAAGGTCGCGGCGATCCTCGAGAACGGCACGCCGATTCGGGCTGCGACCGACCTGACCGACGCCGACCGGCACGTGCTTCGCAACTACGGCATGATCACGTCCAAGCCCGTGATCTTCGTGGCGAACGTGGGTGAAGACGATTTGCGTGGCGAGGCAGAGGCTGTCAGCGCGCTGCGTCGCCACGCCGAAGCCGCGGGCAGTCGTGTCGTGCCCGTGTGCGCCAAGCTTGAAGCGGAGCTGGCGGAGCTGGACGAGCCGGATCGCGGCGAAATGCTGCGTTCGATGGGGCTGGAGGAGCCGGCGATCGGCCCGCTGGCGCGGGCGGCGCACGAGGTGCTCGGCCTGACGACGTTCTACACCGCCGGGCCGAAGGAAGTGCGCGCGTGGACGATTCCCATCGGCGCTTCGGCGCCCGAAGCGGCGGGCGTCATCCACAGCGACATCCAGCGCGGCTTCATCCGCGCCGAGTGCTTCGCGTTCAGCGACCTCATCGAGCTGAAATCCGAGAAGGCCATTCGCGAGGCCGGTCGCATGCGCAGCGAAGGCAAGAACTACACGATGCGCGATGGCGACGTCGTGCACTTCCTGTTCAACGTGTGAGTGATTGTCCGCGGTAGTCGTCGCCGAGAATCGCCACGAGGTCGCGCTCTTCGATCTGAATCGCGACGAGGATGTACGCCGTCGTCACCCGGCGAAAGAAATACTGTCCCTATTAAAGCCGTCCCTATTAGAGCCTAGCGCGAGTTCGGAAAGCAGGTTCGTCGAAGACGATCGCAATGGCGACGAGGCAACGCTTCGCAAGCGCTTGATTGGCAGGCAGTTACGTTCGACGCCTCCGGTCTGCGATCAGCGCATGTCCGATTGCAAGAATCAGAATCGAGCACGGCGAAGGCACGACTCGACTGTTGAAGGTATCCGCGGTGCCGTAAATCTCGTATTCGTCGCCACCGATCTGCAAGACGGGCGAATCAAGCCAATCGCCCAGTTCGATGACCGTCGGCAGTGAATCAGATGCCAGAACGCCAATTCCAGTCAGGTTCAAGTCGCCAAAGGCGGCCGGCTCATCTCCATGAAATTCTACGCAGTAGCGGTCCAGGAAATAATCTCGAATCTCGATCGCCGCCGAGCTTGGTGACTGACGCAAGCCATCGATGGTGATCGAGAGACTCGAGACCTCGTAGTAGCCCTCG
>CAZLDF010000341.1:0-3746 GCA_964558095.1 uncultured Isosphaeraceae bacterium
AAGAGATCCTCGGCACGCTGAAGCTGAACCCGCGCGGCTTCGGGTTCGTCGTGCCGGAGCACTCCTACCGCGAAGGCGACCTGTTCATTCCCGCGCACGGAATCGAAGACGCCATCAGCGGCGACACCGTCCGCGCGAAGGTCGTACGCCGACCCGAGAAGGGCCGCGACGGGCGCGATCCGAGGAAAAGCCTCTTCGGCGTCATCATCGAGGTCATCGAGCGCGGCCGGACGAAATTCGTCGGCACGCTGGTGAAGCGCGGCAGCGAGTGGATGGTCCTTCCCGACGGCCGCGCGCTCGTTGACCCGGTCATCATCCGCGACCCGCACGCGAAGAACGCGCGGGCGGGCGACAAGGTCGTCATCGAGCTGGTGCATTACCCGGAGGGCGACTATTACGCCGAGGGCGCGATCATCGAAGTGCTCGGCGAAGCGGGGCGGCCGGACGTCGAGACGCAGGCTGTCATTGCCGCGTTCGAACTTCCCGGGCCGTTCGAGCAGGCGGTGCATGACTTCGCGAGCGCCGCGTCGCGCGCGTTCGATTCCGAGAGCAGCGGTCCCTGGCCCGATCGCGAAGACCTGCGCGACCAGTTCATCTTCACGATCGACCCGCCGGACGCCAAGGACTTCGACGACGCAATCTCCATCGAACACGACGAAGAGAAGGACGAGTGGACGCTGGGCGTGCACATCGCCGACGTGAGCCACTTCGTGCGAGGCGGCAGCCTGCTGGACGAGGAGGCGCGCGAGCGAGGCAACAGCGTCTATCTGCCGCGGCTGGTCATTCCCATGCTGCCCGAGGTGCTTTCCAACGGCGTGTGTTCGCTGCAGGAGGGCGTCACGCGGTTCACCAAGTCGGCGTTCATCCGGTTCGACGCGCGGGGCAACGTCCTCGGCCAGCGCGTCGCCGCCACGGTCATCAAGTCCGCCAAGCGACTGACGTATCTCGAAGCCCAGGCGCTGATCGACGGCGATCAGAACAAGGCGCGAGAGAACGCGCGCACCGAAACGCCCTACACCAACGAACTTGTCAATCGTCTGCGGCTGAGCAACCAGCTTGCGCGCTTGCTGCGCCAGCGGCGGCTCGCGGACGGGATGATCGTGCTCAACCTGCCGCAGGTGGTGCTCGTCTTCGACGATGAAGGCCACGTCATCGACGCCCAGCCCGAGGACAACGCCTTCACCCACACGATCATCGAGATGTTCATGGTCGAGGCGAACGAGGCGCTGGCGCGCACGTTCGATTCGCTCAACGTGCCGATTCTGCGGCGAATTCACCCGGACCCGCTGTTCGCCGACCTTGAAGAATTGCGCATGTTCGCGGCGATCGCGCAGATTCGCGTTCCGGAGAATCCCACGCGCGGCGACCTGCAGCGGCTGCTGGAGGCCTCGAAGGACTCGCCGGCGGCGCGCGCCATCCACTTCGCCGTGCTGCGTACGCTCACCCGCGCCAGCTACAGCCCGGCGGTGATCGGGCACTTCGCGCTCGCTTCCGAGCACTACGCGCACTTCACCAGTCCCATCCGCCGCTACCCCGATCTTTCGCTTCACCGCGCGCTGGCGTGTTATCTGGAGCTGACGGACAACGGCCGGCGGCTGGCTGGCGGGCGCGATCGCAAGAAGCTCTCGCGAATGATGCACGACGACGCGCGCGTCCCGGGCGAAGAAGACCTCATCGAGCTCGGCCGCCACTGCACCGACACCGAAGAGCGGGCCGAGGGCGCGGAGCGGCAACTTCGCGACTTCCTCGTCATGCAGCTTCTGCACGAGAAACATCTTGGCGACGAATTCGACGGCGTGGTCACCGGCGTCATCGCTTCGGGCGTCTTTATTTCGATCGAGCGGTTCCTCGTCGAGGGCATCGTCCGACCGAAGGACCTGCCGGGGGCGAAGGACAAGCCCGACCGGTGGGAATTGCAGGAAGGCACGAACCGGCTGGTGGCGCGGCGGAGCGGCGCGACCATCGGCATCGGCGACGTGGTCAGGGTGCGAATCGTGCAGGTGAACCTCGCTGCCCGGCAGCTTGATCTGGCGATCACGGTGCTGCCGGGCAAGTCGGTCGCGGCGGCCCGGCCGGCGCGCCGGCGCGAATCCGCCCAGCCCCGGCGAGCAAAGCCCGAGCGCGGCCGAGCGGGCGGCGGGCAGCGGTCCGGCGGTTCCCGCCGCGGTAGCCGCGGGCGCTAGGCCGTCGCGGGGGTACGGGCAACAGTGGTACGCACGTCTCGCCCGTGTTCGATTCTTCGGTCCCGAAGGATGAAGAATCGATGCTCAGGGCCGGAGGGTGTCAGCTCAGGGTGCAGGTCTAAGTTGCCAATTGACAAGGGTTTAGCACGCCGAACCGGTTCCGCTCCATCGAGCGGAATCCCCGAGGTTGGCCCAATTCGCGATTCCTGCTTGCGTTGGCGGCCGGGATGGGGATAATGAGGCGACTTGGCGTCGGAGGAGGGCTCGACGCCGAGCGAGAGAGGCGCGTGTTTCACGCCCTCGTTTTTTTTCGGCGGTCGCTCGCTGAGGCGTCGTGCAGCGCAACGCGAGCGGCCAGGAGGAAGAAATCACGTCGCCCCGCGGCTTTGCGGTTCGGCCGGCAACGTTGCGTGGACGGCGCTGATGATTGCGGAACGATCGGTGCGTCGTTCGTAGAAAGATGTCGTGTCGCATGTCGAGGTGGAGATCACGCGGCTGGACCGCGGCGCTCGCGCTGCTGTCACTGGCCGCGATCACAACTCATTGCCTGGCCGACCTGCAGCCGCAGCAGGTCTGCCTGCTGTGGAACAGCCACTCTGCGAATTCCGCCGCCATTCGCGAGGCGTACATCGCTGCCCGTCCCGGCGTGCGCGAATTCGATCTGGGCCTGAGCTATGTGCCCCAGATGGAAGGCGCTCGCGGCGGGACCAACGACGCCACCGAGTTGTTCATCACGCCCGAAGCCTTCGATGAACTCGTGCGCCCCGCACTGCTCGAGTTTCTCTACGAAGAAGCGCCCGACGTGCGGTGCTTCGTCACCACGCGCGGGCTGCCCGTTCTGGTGACAAGCCAGTTCAATCCGCCGATGGGGCACGAAAACGAGAACGGCGTGGTCAGCAGCTTCGAAGGCGCGCTGTCGGTGGCGGGAATCATGGGCGCGGTCGCTCTGCGCGAGCACGGCTCGTTCGCCAATCCATTTTTCGGACGGACGGCGGAGGGATTCAGCGAGTTTCTCGAACAGGAGTGCATCGAACGCCGCATTTTCATGATCAGCCGCCTCGACACCCATGCCGGGGGGGGAGAAGACGTCGTCGATGAAATCGTGCAGATGATCGAGCGATCGGTCAATCTGTCGGTGAACAAGTTCGAAGCCACGATCGTGTTCGACGACGTTGCGGGAGGCTGCGCGATCGTCGAGCGCACGCGGGCGGCGTCGAAGCGCATGCGGTCGCGCCGGTGGCCGGTGTATTACGACGGCGGCGACGCGTTCCTCCACGGGGCGAACCTCGTGCCGAACACCGGCGACTGCCCCTGCCCGTCGAAGTGCGAGTCGCTCACTGTCGAAAGCGCCTACGTCGCCTATCCCGAGCTGGTGCACGCAGGCATGGGCCGCACGCACGCCACGCAGTGCGGCGGAGGCGCCAATCGCGAGTGCGTTTCGCGCGGTTACGTGGCGCACTACCTGGCGCACCCGGCAGGCATGTTCTTCAGCGCTGAGTCGTTCAACGGCGTGTCGCTGTGGCGATCACCCGCCTCGCACGGCAACGCGCTGCGCTGGATCAA
>CAZLDF010000342.1:0-6623 GCA_964558095.1 uncultured Isosphaeraceae bacterium
GCGATCGACCTGGATCGCCGCGAGATACAGCGCGCCGGCGAAGCGACCAGGCAGCTCTCGGAGCGCGAAGCCGACATCCTTCGGCACCTGGCGCGCCATCGCGACCGCGCGGTCGATCGCACCGAACTGCTGCATCGCGTCTGGGGGCTCAATCCGCGGGGCATCCACACGCGCACCGTCGATATGCACATCGCGCGTCTTCGCGAAAAGCTGGGCGACGACTGCGACGATCCTCGCATCATCGTCACCGTGCGCGCCAAGGGTTACAAGCTCGGCGAAGCCGTCGCCGTCGATGATGTCACCGCCCTGTCCGACGGGCAAGCGAGCGCATCATGAAGTCGCGCCGCGGACCGTGGCTCGTGTTCGGCGTGTGCGGTTTAGGCGTCGCGGCGGCGCTGGCGTGGATCACCGTCCTGGTCCTGCGCCTCGAACGCGCCGAGGAAGCCGCGCGCGCCGAGGCGAACCAGATGGAAGCGATGCGCCTGGCGCTGTGGCGCATGGACTCGTGGCTCGCGCCGCGGTTGGCGCGCGAGTCCGCCCGGCCGTACTACGAGTATCTGCCCTATTACCCCCAGCCGACTGCGTACACGCGCATCTTCAACGTCATCGACGAGGGCGAGGTCATCACGCCCTCGCCGCTGCTCACGTTTCAGTCGCCCTACTTCCGATTGCACTTTCAGATTGATGCGCGGGGCGTGCTGACCTCGCCGCAGGTGCCGCAGGGAAACATGCGCGACGTCGCGCAATCGACGGTGCTGGCGCCGGACATGCTTGCCGCCAGCGACGCGGCGCTGGCGAATGTGGACGAACTGCTTGGCGGCGCCGGTTTGCGCGGGGCGGCGGAGCTCGCCGCGGCGTGTTCGATCGCGCTCGCGCCCGAATCGCTGGCGATGCGCGGACCCCCGGAAGATGCACTCGCAGGAATTCCCCCGCAACAACTCGGCATGGTCAACGCGCCGCCGACGGTGCAGGCGGCGCTCGATCCGCAGCAGTGGATCGCCGAGAACACCCGCCAGCAGCAGCTTCGATCGCAAGCCGAGCTGGCCAGCCGTTCGAAGATTTCCAGCGACGCCAGTGCGGCGTACCAGACCACGAACGCCGGCGACGGTCCGCAGACGGTGTGGTCGCAGTCGGACGAATACGGCGTCGATCTGGCGCAGCTCCAGACCGATGATGCAGGGGCCTTCGCGCAGACAAACGGCGCTGAGGGGGGGGGCAACGAAGTCGTCGTCGGCCAGTTCGTGCCGCGATGGGTCAGCGACGCCGACCGCCGGACGCAACTCATCTTCGTGCGCCAAATCGTTCGCGGCGAGCAGCGGCTCTACCAGGGATTCGTCATGGACTGGCCCGCGCTTCGCGAGGCGATGCTGGGCGAAGTGCAGGATCTTCTGGCCGGACCGAAACTCCAGCCTGTGTGGAGCGGCGAGCCGGCCGACGAATTCTCCAGTCGCATGCTCGCAACCGTCCCCGTGCTGCTCATCGCCGAGACCGGCGTGGGCATGGCGCCGGCGGCGGGCGTGGCGACCGCGTGGCTCACGCCCGCGCGCACGGTCGTCGTCGTCACGTGGCTGGCGGCGATCGTGGCGGTGCTGGCCGTCGGCATGACGCTGCGCGCGAGCATTTCCTACGGCGAGCGCCGCAGCCGCTTCGCATCCGCCGTCACGCACGAGCTTCGCACGCCCCTCACCACGTTTCAGATGTATTCGGAAATGCTCGCGGAAGGCATGGTCCGCAGCGACGAGCAGCGCAAGAGCTATCTCACCACGCTGCGCGACGAGTCGAGGCGACTGGGAACGCTCGTCGAGAACATCCTCTCCTATGCCCGCCTTGAAGAAGGTCGGCACATCGCGCAGGCTCGCGCCATCGGCGTCGGCGAACTGCTCGATCGCGTCCAGAGCGGTCTGCAACGACGCGCCGACAACGCGGGCATGTCGATTCGCGTTCACTGCGATGCCTCGCGCGATGAGGCTGTGCTTGCCGACGCCGATATTGTCGGTCAGATTCTGTTGAACCTCGTCGATAACGCCTGCAAGTATGCGCGCCATGCGAACGGATCGGGCGCCATCGAACTGCTCATCGAAGGCGCGCCGTCTTCCATTCGATTCATCGTGCAGGACAACGGGCCGGGCATCGACGAAGCGCATGCGCGGCGAATCTTCGCGCCGTTCGATCGCGGCGTTCGGCAGGAAGGCGACGGCACGCCCGGCGTGGGCCTGGGCCTGGCGCTGGCGCGCGGCCTGGCGCGCGATCTCGGCGGCGACCTCACCCTCGATCAGCGCTGCGCGAGCGGCGCGCGGTTCGTGCTGGCCCTGCCACGGGCGTAGGCCGCCACTGGCGCAGTGGCACGCAACGCCATGAACTGAGGCCCAGTACTGGGTGCCACACTCTGTCCCGCAGGGCAGGGTGTGCGCCGACTCGGCACTTCATGACAATCCTGCACACTTTGGTCCGGCAAAGCCCGGACCCAAAGTGTGGCACCCCGAAGAGAAGTTCACGGCGTTGAGTGGCACGGGCGTCTCGCCTGTGATCGATTCTTCGGTCCCAACGGCCGAGAAATCGATGCGGCACGGCAAACAGTTCCATTCATCGTACTGCGCCAGAATTCTGCTAGACTGCAAGCCGATCTGTGCAACGACGTCGGGATCGTCCGACTCGGCGGATCGTTCACTTTCGAGGTGCGGTACTCAGTAATGAACACAATGCAATCCACTCCTTTCGTCCCCCAGGGCCTCGATGCCTCCAGATGGGAAAACATCCAGCCGCTGTACCAGTCGCTGCTCGATCGCAAGCTGAACTGCGAGAACTGCCTGGAGAAGCTGCTGCTTGACCGCAGCGAGCTGGACGCCGCCGCGAGCGAGGCCGCCGCGAACCTTTACATCAACATGACGCGCCACACGGACGTCGAGTCGCACAAGAGGGCGTATCTCGATTATGTCGAGAACGTCGCGCCCAAGGTCAAGGAGATCAGCTTCGCGCTCAATCGCAAGATCGTTCAGTCGCCGCATGGCGCGAAGCTCGATCGCAAGCGTTACGAAGTCATGCTGCGCGACCTGCGCGCCGAGGTCGAGATCTTCCGCGACGAGAATATCCCGCTGCAGACCGAAGACACCAAGCTCGGCCAGCAGTTCAGCGAAATCAGCGGCGCGATGACCGTCAACTTCCGCGGCGAAGAGCGCACCCTGCCCCAGATGGGCAAGTTCTTCGAGGACACCGATCGCGCGACGCGCGAAGAGGCGTGGAAGCTCGTCGCCGAGCGGCGACATCGCGATCATGACAAACTCGACGACATCTTCGACCGAATGATCGCGCTGCGACATCAAGTCGCGCTCAACGCCGGCTTCGCCAATTTCCGCGACTATAGCTTCAAGGCGAAGAAGCGTTTCGACTACACGCCGGCCGAGTGCGAGGCCTTTCACGCCGCGGCGGAGAAGGTCTGCGTGCCGGCGGCGCGCGCCATGCACGACGAACGAGCCGCGGCGCTGGGCGTCGATGCCCTGCGGCCGTGGGACCTCGCGGTCGATATCCGGGGCCGCGATCCGCTTCGTCCCTTCGCCACCGCCGAGGAGCTTGTCGAAAAATCAAGCCGGTTGTTCCACAACATCGACGAGCAGCTTGGCGCGCTGTTCGATCGGCTGCGCCAGGGCGATTCGCTCGATCTCGAGTCGCGCAAGGGCAAAGCGCCGGGCGGCTATCAGTATCATCGCGATCGCTCGCGCCAGCCGTTCATCTTCATGAACGCGGCGGGGTTGCAACGCGATCTGGAAACGATGGTGCACGAGGCTGGCCACGCCTTCCACGCCATGCTCAGCGAGCACGACCCGCTCGTTCACTACCGCCACTGCCCGCTCGAGTTCGCTGAAGTCGCCTCGATGGGCATGGAACTCATCGCGCAGCCGTATCTCGAAGAGTTCTACAGCGAAGACGAAGCGAACCGCGCGCGCCGCGGGCACTTGGAGGCGCTCGTGAAGCTGTTGCCGTGGATCGCGACCATCGACGCGTTCCAGCACTGGCTCTATCTCAATCCGAAGCACACGCGATCGCAGCGCACCGAGAAGTGGCTGGAGCTTGATGAACGCTTCGGCGCGAACGTGTCGTGGGCGGGCATCGAGCCATACCGCTCCGTGGGCTGGCAGAAGCAGCTTCATCTCTTCGAGGTGCCGTTCTACTACATCGAATACGGCATCGCGCAGCTCGGCGCGCTGCAACTCTGGCTGGCGGCGCGGCGAAACGAAAAGAACGCCATCGCCAACTACACCAAAGCGCTCGCCCTGGGCGGCTCGCGGCCGTTGCCGGAACTCTTCGCCGCCGCGGAACTCAAGTTCGATTTCTCCCCGCCCACGATGCAGACGCTGATCGACGAGGTGCGGAAGGAACTCGCGACGCTGCCGCTGTAGATGGACGGTAAGAAACCACGGAGGCACGGAGACACGGAGGGGAAGCTTGGGATGACGAATTCGTACAAGTCAGCAAGTCGCCAATCACCCGGACGTTCGCAGACTCAGGTCCGGCTTTCTTATTCACTCACCCAGTCACCCTCTCATCTCCGTGCCTCCGTGTCTCCGTGGTTGTTTCGATTGCGACTAGAATGGTGGCATGACTCGCCGGACGACCGTAGATGCCATAATGGCGGAGGAGCGCGCCGCTTCGTTCACCAAGCGCTCGATCAAGACCGAGTCCAAACGCTCCGGCCTGCGCCTGGCGATTTCGATGCTCGACCTGACGACGCTCGAGGGCAAGGACTCGCCGGAGAAGGTGCGGGCGCTGTGTCGCAAGGCCATCTCGCCGTATGAGGGACCGCTGAGCGCCGAGGCGGGCGGGCCAGTGCCGAGCGTCGCCGCGGTGTGCGTCTATCCAAGCCTAGTCGCGATCGCGAAGGAGGCGCTCGCCGGTTCGACCGTCAAGGTCGCATCCGTCGCGACCGGCTTTCCATCGGGCCAATATCCGCTGAACGTGCGCCTGGCCGACGTGCATCAGGCGGTCGATGCGGGCGCCGATGAGATCGACATGGTGATTAATCGCGGCGCGTTTCTCGCGGGGCGATATGACGAAGTCGCCGACGAAATTCGCGAAACGAAAAAAGCCTGCGGCGAGGCGCACCTGAAGATCATTCTCGAAACCGGCGAGCTCGAATCCTATGACAACGTCCGCCGCGCTTCCGACCTCGCCATCGAAGCCGCGTCGTCCGTGCCCGGCGCGAGCGAGCTGACCGACGGCGAAGTGTTCATCAAAACCTCGACCGGCAAGGTCACGCCCGCGGCGACGATGCCCGTCACGCTCGTCATGCTCGAAGCGATCCGCGACCACTTCCTCGCGACGGGCGTGAAGATCGGCATGAAGCCCGCGGGCGGCATCCGGGCCGCCAAGCAGGCGCTGCACTATCTCGTGATGGTGAAGGAGACGCTGGGCGAAGAATGGCTGACGCCGCGATTGTTCCGATTCGGCGCTTCGACGCTCGCCAACGACCTGCTGCGACAGCTCATCAAGCAGATCACCGGCCGATACATGGCGTCATACGATTTCTCCGAGGCATGATTCGCCTGGCAACGGCGCAGTCGCTGCGAGGCATACCATCCATCACGACACGGAACGAGGAACATGCAGCGCGGAATCGAATCATGAGTCTCGCATTCTCCGTCCTTGGCAGCGGCAGCGGCGGCAACTGCACGCTGCTGTCGATGTCGCACGACGGCGAAACGCGATTCGCGCTCATCGACTGCGGCCTCTCCGTGCGCGACACGCGCCGCCGCCTCGGCACGCTCGGCGTCAGCCTCGACGACGTCGCCGACATCCTCCTCACGCACCTCGACACCGATCACTTTCGCCCATACTGGGACAAGTTCGCGACCAAACGCGGCGTCCGCATTCACGTGCACGCCCGCCAGCATGCGACCGCGCTTCGCTGTGGCGTCAGCGGCTGCAACTTGCACCGTTTCGATGAGGGATTCGAACTCGACGGCGCCGCGACGGTTCACGCTGTGCACTTCGCCCACGATGAACTCGGCACCGTCGGATTCGGCATCAACCACAACGAGCTGCGCATGGGATTCGCCACCGATCTCGGCCGGGTGCCCGAATCGCTCTTTGATCGCTTCGTCGATCTGCACGCAGTCGCGCTGGAGTCCAACTACGACCGCGACCTGCAGCTTTCGAGCCACCGGCCGTGGCTCCTGAAGAAGCGCATCATGGGCGGCCGCGGGCATCTCTCCAACGAGCAATCGCTCGAAGCGATCGTGCGCATCGACCAACAGTCGCAGCTTTCGCGCGTGACGGTGCTGCACCTGTCACGGCAATGCAACGATCCGGGGCTGATTCAGCGATTGTACAACGAGCGCGCGCCGCACTTGTGCGACCGGCTGACGCTGACCAGTCAGTTCCATCCGACGCCGCTGCTCGAAGTCGTCCGCGGCCCGCAGCCGGCGCCGCGCCCCCCGCGCCCTCCGCGTCAAGGCGAACAACTGGCGATCTTCCGTCAATGCATCTCGGAATGAACACAGAGACACTGCGAACACAGAGCGTTCACAGAGAAGGCGGGGGAGTTAAGAAGCGGTTGCCCAATGCTGCCTCCTAACTTCCACTTCCCCAATTCAAACTTCTCTGTGCTAGCTCTGTGTCCTCTGTGTCTC
>CAZLDF010000343.1:0-5827 GCA_964558095.1 uncultured Isosphaeraceae bacterium
GCGCCTCGCCGCGCCAGTTCGCCAATGCGCGCGCGATGCTGCCGCCACATATCCGCGTCGTCGAAATCTCGAACGACGATTCATGGATGCGCGACTGCGGCCCCACCGCCTCGAACGTTCGATTGGTCGTCACGGCCCAGACGTTGTCGGCGCCGCTGCGATTGGAAACGAAATACACCGTCCCGTCGGCGCCCCACACCGGCTGGAAGTTCGCGAATTGCCCATTGGTGAGGCTGGTGCGATTGGTTCCATCGGCGTTGACGATCCACACGTCGCTCTCGCCGGGATGCGCGCCGGGCGTGTCATCGGGATTCACAACGGTGACGAAGACGATCCGCCGGCCGTCCGGCGCCCACGAGGGGTTGATGACGGCGGCGTTGGCGGCGGAGACGATCTCCGTCGGGTGCAGCGCTTCGCCATTCACATAATCGATCGTCCAGATGCTGTGAAACCGGCTGCCGCGCTGCCGCGCTCGCTGGAACAGAATCTTGTTCTGGGTGACGTCGGGAGACCATTGCGGGAACATCCCATAGCCCAGGAATTGCTTGGCGCCGGGACGCGCCAGCTCCATCACCCAGATCTCCCACCGTTGCGACTGGCTGCCGAACTTGCAGTACGCGACGCGGCTGCCGTCGGGCGACCACGTCGGGTGCAGCTCGTGATCAGTGTCCTCCGTCAGGCGCACGACCGGGCTGCCGTCGAGCGAATTCGTGTAGATGTCCCAGCTTCCGCCGCGGTTGGATGCGAACGCGATCTCCATGCCCGACGGGCTGAATGCGGGCATGACGTCGTCGGCGGGGTCGGAGGTGATCTGCGTCAGCGTCTGGCCGTGCGCGGGCTTGATGTAGATGTCCGCGGTTTCGCGGTGCATGGTTGAGGCGAACGCGATGGTCCGGCCATCGGGGCTGACGTCTGGGTCGAAGCACGCGCCGTCGGTGGCGAAGCTCACCTGGAACATGTTGTTCGAGCCGTCGAAGGGCTGATCGGAGAAGGGATTGTTGCTCACCAGTTCGCCGTAGAGTCCGATCACCGCGGCGTTGGCGTCGAGGTCCGCCATGGCGTTCGACTCATAGTTGAACTGCGCGGGATGATCGCTGCGCAGCGCCGCGCCGATCGCGGAGGAGGCGGTATCGCGTCGCTCCGCGTCGTGAAGTCCGACTCGCAGAGTCGGGGCACCAGGCGACGAGGGCATCATATACGATTCGCTCGGTTCGCCGAAGGACGATGGATGCACCTGCGGCTGGTATGTGTCGGCGACGCGCTGGCCACCCCAGCTTGAATCGTTCAGCGTGTAGTGCGTCGGCGCGAGATTCCCCGCCCCCCCCGCTCCGCCTGTTCCCACTGACGATCCCGACGCATCGAGCACGCCGATGCGACTGGTTTCATACGAATTCGGCAATCGCGTGTTGGCCTGCTGGCTTCCGGCGCAGCCCGCGCTGGAGACGGCGGCGGCGACGGCGCATCCCAGCACGCACGCGGAGACGATGAATTGTTTGCGGTCGTCGTACACGGCACTCGCTCCACATCGACTGCGGCAGCGGAATCTGCTTCCGCAGCCTTCGCCGGGCGCTTTGCAATTCGTTCGGCTCCGCCTTCTCGCAGCACGCGGACATCGCTGCTGCGGCGTCGGGCACGGCTCCGCCTGCCCGTTCGAGCGCCGCTGCTTCCAACGGCGTCAGCGTCTTATCGGACGATTGCGCGGGGCGTCTTGAGGGCCGATCACACGAAATCGACAAGTCCGGCGGTGCGTTATCGGCATGCCGCGGGGGGCTCGTGAGTCGCGATCCGGACCTGGCGAACTTTCGCCGCGATCGCCAGCGCATCGTCCGCGCGATGGGTTCGGCCGCGCAGCACCTGCGCCGCGAACGGTACCCCGACGCTCTGCGTCGTGAAGTCCGACGGTACCACGACGCTCCGCGTCGTGAAGTCTGACGCGGCGAGTCGGGGTACCCGCGCAATTCATGCCGTCATGTCTTGGTACCGCGACGCTCCGCGTCGTGAAGTCCGACGGTGCCGCGACGTTTCGCGTCGCGAAATCCCACGCGGAGCGTCGGGGTACCACGTCGCCGCGACTCGGATACACTGTTCGATTCGCGATCGCGTAGCTCAGTCGGTAGAGCAACCGCCTTTTAAGCGGTAGGTCCTGGGTTCGAGTCCCAGCGCGATCATTCACACGCACCACGACGCTCCGCGTCGTGAGTGTCCGACGCGGAGCGTCGGGGTACCTGGACCGGGAGATCACCCAGCCACATGCTGGTTTTGCACGGCAACTGGAGCGACGGCGCGCTGCATCTGTGGGCGGAATCCCTTACGGCATGGAGCAGCAACCGCCTGCCGCTCGTCGCGCTCGGCAGCGGCGGCGGCGGTCACGCCGTCGCGACCGCGCCGCCCCAGCTCCTTCGCGATGAGTCGCAGGTGCTCGCTCACCCATTCACGCTCGGTTCCTTCGAACTGCGCGGCGTGATCACCGAACTCTTTCACGGCCGCTCGTCGTGGATCGGCGACGCCGAAACCATGACGATCATGCTGCCCTGCGACGCGCGGGGCCCCCAGCCCAGCGATCGCCTGGCGAGCGCCGCGGGCGAGTTCGAGGACGAAGTCTGGGAGCACGATCACCCAGCGCGGCTGAACCGCGTCAGCGTCGAGACGGTCACGCTGAACCGCGAGCACGCCGTCGCCGCGCTCCTGCGCCTCTCCCCGCTCGCCGGGCGTCGCGAGACCGATGGCGGCAGTGACGATGCGCCCGACGAGGCCGCGACGGCGCGGCGCAGCAGCGGAACCACCGGCGATGAGGACGACGTCGAGTGCGGTCAGTCGCTGCGCTACTGGGTCGAAGTCGCCCACTTCATCGCGGAAACGCTCGAGCAGCAGCGATTCATTCCGGCGCTCGTTCATCCGCGCGGCGACGGCTTGCAGGGCGCCTGGCAGCCGTGGCTGCACGATGCCGACGCGTCGCGCCGCGCGGGACTGCTGCTGGCCGCGATGCCGCCCGTCGCCCGCGCCGCGCATGACGAACTGCGCCATCACCCCTGGGCGATCCTGAACGATGCGCTGCGCTCTCTGACGGACGCGACCGTGCGCGAGCATCTGATCGCTGACGAATTCGCGCAGGCGATCGAAGGTCGAAGCGACGCCGCCGACTCGCACGTGGCGTGGCTGGGCGGCCTGCTGGGACCAGCCTCGACCGTGGCGCCGGCGCGGGGCCTCAGCGAAACGGACCTCTTGCGCCAGGCATCGCAGTGGATCGGGCGCCTCGACGACACCGGGCAGGACCAGCCGCTTCGGCTGTGCCTGACGCTGCATGAACCGGAATTGGCCGGCGACGCGGGCGATTCGCTGATCGATGCGTCGGCGCTCATGTGGCGCCTGAGCTTCGCGCTGATTTCCTCCGCCGACCAGCAACAGCGCGTCTTCGCGGCGGAACAGCTCTGGAACCCGGCGTCATCAAACTTGCCGATCGCGGGCGAGCGGCTGCGCGCGGCGCAGGAGCGGCTGCTGACCGAGCTGTCGCGCGCCGCGCGGATGTTCGCGCCGCTGGAGACGGCGCTGCAGGCCGCCGCGCCGGTCGATCTCGCACTCGACACCGCGGCCGCGTATCGGTTTCTGCGGGAGACGAAGCCGATTCTCGAGGAAGCCGGCGTGGACGTGCGCGCGCCGCACTGGTGGAGCCGCGCCGAGGGGAGAATCGGGCTGCGCCTGCACGTCGATTCGCCGCAATTGCCTGCGATGCCGCGCTCCGAGAGCACCGGCGCTTCCGCTTCCGGCCGCAGTTTGCTCGGCCTGGCCAGCCTGGTGCAGTTTCGCTGGCACGTCGCGGTCGGCGAGCAGACGCTGACGCTCGAGGAGTTTCAGTCGCTGGCGGCGGCGACGGCGCCGCTGGCGCGCGTGCGCGGCCAGTGGGTGGAAGTGGACGCGGGCGACCTGGCCGTCGCGTCGCAGCATTTGGCCGAAGCGGCGGCGGGCGAGATGACGCTGCTCGAAGCGATTCGACTGACGAGTTCCGCTCGAAGCGAGTCCGTCGGCCTGCCGGTGTTCGGGTTGGACGCGACGGGTTGGGTGCGCGACCTGCTCGAAGCCTCTCACGAGCCGCAGCGCATGCCGAGCATCGAACAGCCACGTGGCTTCCAGGGTGAGCTGCGCCCCTATCAAAAGACGGGTCTGAGCTGGCTGGCGTTCCTCGACCGTTTCGGGCTGGGCGCGTGCCTCGCCGACGACATGGGACTGGGCAAGACGATTCAGCTCATCGCGCTGCTGCTGCATGAGCGCGAAAGCGCTTCGCCGAACGAGCGCGTCGGCCCGACTCTACTCATCGTTCCCACGTCGGTGATCGGCAACTGGGCCCGCGAATTGGAGCGCTTCGCGCCGTCGCTGCGACATCACATGCATCACGGACCGGACCGGCCGCTGGGCGAGGCCCTCAAGGCCATCGTCGATTCGTGCGATGTCGTTATCACGACCTATGCGCTGGTGAATCGCGACCAGAACTCGCTGGGGGCGATCGCGTGGCGTCGAGTGGTGCTCGACGAAGCGCAGTACATCAAGAACCCGCCGACGAAACAGGCGCAGGCGATCCGTTCATTCCCGACGCATCGGCGGTTGGCGCTGACGGGCACGCCCGTCGAGAACCGCCTGAGCGAGTTGTGGTCGATCATGGAGTTCTGCAATCCGGGTTATCTCGGGCCCGCCGCGGAATTCCGCCGCTCGTTCTCGCTGCCGATCGAGCGGCATCGCGACAAGGCCCAGTCCAGTCGCCTGCGCGACATCGTCCGGCCGTTCATTCTTCGACGCCTGAAGACCGACCGCAGCGTGATCAACGATCTACCGCCGTGCGTCGAGACGCGCGAGTACGCCACCCTGACGGCCGAGCAGGCGAGCCTGTACGAGCAAACCGTGGGCTCGATGCTTGGCGAGGTCGATCGCGCCGAGGGCCTGCAGCGCCGCGGCCTGGTCCTCGCCACGCTCGTCAAGCTCAAGCAGATTTGCAATCATCCTGCGCTGCTGGCCGCTCACGATCGCAGTGAGGGGCCGGCGGCGGCGCACGATCGCCCGCAGCACGCCCGCGGCGTGTCGCATCGCTCGGGCAAATGCAGGCGAATCCTGACGATGCTCGAGGAAATCCTCGCGGTGCGCGAGCATGCGCTCATCTTCACGCAGTTCCGTCAGATGGGGCACCTGCTTGCGGCGATGATTCAGCACGATCTGGAAGTCGAGCCGCTGTTTCTGCACGGCGGCACGCCCCAGAAGAAGCGACAGGAAATGATCGACCGCTTCCAGGACGCCGCGGGCGACACGCCCGTGTTCATTCTCTCGCTCAAGGCCGGCGGACTCGGACTCAACCTCACCGCGGCCAATCACGTCTTCCACTTCGACCGCTGGTGGAACCCCGCGGTCGAGAACCAGGCGACCGACCGTGCGTTCCGCATCGGCCAGACGCGCACCGTCCACGTTCACAAGTTCGTTTGCATGGGCACGCTCGAAGAGCGCATCGACCAGATGATCGAACAGAAAACCGAGCTGGCGCAGAACATCATCGGTGCCGGCGAACAATGGCTGACCGAACTTTCCACCCGGCAACTTCACGATCTGCTCACGCTGCGGCCCGGCGCGATCGAGGGTGACGGCGAATGAACGAACCCACCCCCCCCACTTCCCCCCCCTCCCCTAGCCAGCGATTCGCGCAGCCCGCCTCGCCGCGAAAAGCGCGCGACGGCGTGAAGGTCCGCCTGCGCGAACCCGACCAGGCGGACAACTGGCTGGCGCAGCGCTGGCTCGATTCGATGCGCGCTTGCTGGGGTTCGCAGACGCTGGCGAGCGGCTGGGAGTATGC
>CAZLDF010000344.1:0-5623 GCA_964558095.1 uncultured Isosphaeraceae bacterium
AAGTGCACAGATCATGTTGACAACGTGCATCGAACGCGCGCGGAGCACGTGCCTGGCGCTCGCGGTTCTGCTGTCGCCGGCGCTGAGCGGCGCCGGGTGCGAGCGAAGCGAGCAGCTCACGCGCCCGCTGGCGCTGCAGGCGCCGTACGACGCGCCGCAGCTCTGGGCCGTGGCGCCGTTCGCCAATGAATCGGGCGTCTCGGCGGCGGAAGGCGATCGCATCGCCGACCTCATGGCCGAGCAGGCCCAGCAGGTCTATGGCATCGACGCCGTGCCTGTCAATCGCGTGCTCCTGGCGATGCGCAAGAACGGCCTCGCCGCGATCACCAACGAGGGCGAAGCGCGGCTGGTGATGAACACGCTCGACGTGGACGGCCTGATCGTCGGCACAGTGACCGCTTACGACCCGTACCGCCCGCCCAAGCTCGGCATCGCCACGCAGCTCTTCCTGCGAACCGAAGCCAATGCCTATCGCTCGATCGACCCTATCGCGGTGACGCGCTCGCCCATCGGCGAAGTCGCGCCCGGCGAGCTGGGACCGACGAACCCCGTCGCGCAGGCGGCGGGCGTCTTCGACGCGTCGAATCACCAGACGCTCATCTGGCTCGAGGAATATGCCGCGGGGCGCACGGTGATCGACAGCGCGTATGGCCGGGACATTTACGTCGTCAACATGGATCTGTTCACGGGATTCGTCTGCTACCGGTTGCTGCAGGATTTGCTGGCGTCTGAGTACGCCCGCGTGCCGCCGCCGGAGCCGGACGAGAGGTAGTGGCGTCGAAGTCCGCAAGCGGGTCTTCGGCGCGTGAAGTCGAGGACTGATGATGATGAACGGACTGCGCGCACAGGAACCGACGCCGTCGCCCGCGACGTGCGAAGATCGCCCGCCGTGCTTCCAGGTGTGCCTGCGCCGCGGCGGGCACCGCTGGAGCTTCGCTTGGGATCCGGGCGACGAGGCGAACCTCATCGACGCGATCACCCTGCTCGCCGCGGACGAGCGCGTCGAGTTCGACTGGTTCGACGCAGCGCTGATCTGCCGCCGCATTGCCTGCGATCGCAAGCCTCTGACCTGACTCCTTGTGGACCTTGCTTCCGCCGACGCCCGTGCGCCGAGCGAGACGACCTCTTCGATATTCAAGTTGCCGGCGGCCCCAGACAACCGTGTGAAAGCCGCACGCGACAGAAACGAGCCGAGCCATGAGCGACCACCTTCCCATCGTCGATGCGTTCCTTCACTACCTGATCGATGAGCGGCACTTCAGCCCGTACACGTCGCGCTGTTACGGCGTGGACCTGCGCCAGTACGTCGATTTCCTGCTGGACGAGCTGAACATTCAGCTCTCCGAGCAGCAGGAGAAGGACGCCTACACCCGCCGCGCGCAGCAGGCGGCCTCAGGCGGGGCGCCGGGCGCCGAGCACAGCGGCGTGGTCGGCACGCTCGGGCCCGCGACCGTCACCGCCGCGATGTTCGACGCCAGCGTTGAGCGCATCAGAGCGTTCCTCGTGCGCCTTGAAGACCACCAATACTCCGCTGCGACGATGGCGCGCAAGATCGCCACGCTGCGATCCTTCCACCGATGGATGGAGCGCCAGCAGCTCATCGCGAGCAATCCGATGACGCTCATCCGCACGCCCCGGCAGTCCAAGCGCCTGCCCAAGGCCATCGACGTGCAGCAGGTGGAGCGCTTGCTGGCGGCGCCGGATGACAACGACCTGCTGGGCGCGCGCGATCGCGCCATCCTCGAAACGCTTTATTCCACGGGCATCCGCGTCAGCGAACTCGTCGGCATCAATCTGGGCGACATCGACGACCCGGGCCAGGCGATCATCGTCCGCGGCAAGGGCAAGAAGGAGCGCATGGTGCCGCTGGGCTCGCACGCGCTCAAGGCCCTCTCGCACTACACGAACATGCTCAACACGCACAACCAGCGCGCCGGCATCGCGTTCGATCCCAACGCGCCGCTGTTCATCAACAAGCACGGCAGCCGCCTGAGCACGCGAAGCGTTCGCCGCAAAGTCAGCAAGTACCTCGTCGCGGCGGGGCTCGACCAGGCGATCAGCCCGCACACGCTGCGCCACAGCTTCGCCACGCATCTGCTGGACAACGGCGCCGACCTGCGAAGCGTGCAGGAATTGCTCGGCCACCAGTCGCTCTCGACCACGCAGGTGTACACGCACCTGACCAGCCAGCGCATGCGCGAAGCGTACGATGCGGCGCATCCGCGGGCCGAGGCGGGATAAGCCGATCGCGAGGGACGTTGAAAGTGGCATTCGATCCTCGGCGCAGTTGTTGCGCCTGGAAGCCATGTCGGCGCCGGATGGAAGCGCGTTTCTTGCGCTTCGATGAGCGGCCCGAACAAGCCGAAGAATGCCGTCGAGGGCTTGATCGGCCGTGGAAAAGGGACGATGAAAACCGCAGCGCATCCTCGCTGAGCGCGGCCGCGACTGCCGCTCCGTGGCGGTGCGCAGACGATGGATCGTTGGAATTCAGGCAGCGGAAAGGCAAGAAAGGCAAGGAATGTCGCGGACGTCAGGCCTTACTGTCCGACAGCACAAGCGCTCGAACATCGCGCTCGACATCGAGTTTGTGATCGCCGACGAGCACGGCGAGCAGGTTCGCTTCAGCGGCAGCTCGCATTCGGTGGACGCGCAGACGGTGCGAGGCACGGCGCTGGACATCAGCCCCGGCGGGATGGGGTTGTCGTTCCGGCACTTTGTGCCGCGCATGTGCGAAGGCGCGGTGCGCGTCTTCGGGCCTGATCCCGTGGGCACGGCCAGCGACGGTTCGCCCATCCACGACGTCATCTTCGAGCACGACGTGAAGGTCCGGCGCGTCTATCTCACCAGCCACACGCCCACCTACGCCGTGGGCGTCTCGTTCATCGATCCGGAACCAGGCCTGGAGACGCGAGTCGGAGCGCTGCTCGAACGTTTCGGCTCCGCGGCGACGACGGAGGCGCAAGCGGGAGTGCCCGATGGCTGAGCACGACCTGTTCCTCGAACGAGCGCTGCTCGATGCGGAGCTGATCACGTCCGATCAGCTCGATCGCGCGCGCCGACACGGAAAGGAACAGGAATGCTCGATCAGCGAGGCGCTGGTGCAGTGCGAGCTGCTGACGCAGCGCGACATCGCGCTGACGCGCGCGGACATCTGCGAGGTGCCGTATGTGAACCTCGCCGACTATGAGCCGTGCTTCGCGAACACGTCGCTGATTCCGCGCGCCATCGCCGAGCGGTACAGCGCGTTTCCGCTGTTCAGGATCGACAACGTCCTGACGGTGGCGATGGACGATCCGCTGAACCTGGATGCGACGGACCAGCTTCGCCAGATCACGCAGTGCGAGGTCGATCCGGTGCTGGCGGAGTCGGAGCTGATCGGCGCGCTGGTGGCGCGTGCCTACAGCCTGACGCACAACCTCGGGGGCGGCGGGGGGCCGGTGCGTTCGGAGGACGAGGAGTTCGGGACGGGGGGCGACGACGCCGAGGCCGCCGCGCCCGTCGTCGCCGCCGTCAATCAGCTCATCGCCGACGCCATCGACGAGCGCGCCAGCGACATCCATCTGAATCCCGACGAGCACGAACTGCACGTGCGCTATCGCGTCGACGGCGTGCTGCACAAGAAGCAGGGACCGCCGCTGTCGATGCACTCGGGGCTTGTGCAACGACTCAAAGTCATGGCGCACCTCGACCTGACGCAGACGCGCCGGCCCCAGGACGGCAAGATCCGCTTCCGCCACGCCAATCGACAGGTCGATATCCGCCTCTCCACGCTGCCCACGGTCTGCGGCGAGAACGTCGTCATGCGACTGCTCGCCAGCAATCAATCCGTCGGCGACTTCCACGCGCTGGGCATGCCCGCGCCGATGGCGGCGGAATTCGAGGAACTCGTGCAGCGGCCCTACGGCATCTTCCTCGTCACCGGCCCGACCGGCTCGGGCAAGACCACGACGCTCTATTCCGCGCTCGCCAAACTCAACGAGCCCTCGGTCAACATCATGACGATCGAGGACCCCGTTGAAATCCGCATGCCGTATGTTCGCCAGGTGCAGGTGCACAGCGAGATCGGCATGAGCTTCGCCAACGCGCTGCGCTCGATCCTGCGCCAGGACCCCGACGTGGTGCTCGTCGGCGAAATCCGCGATGAAGAGACGGCGACGATCGCGCTGCAGGCGGCGCTGACGGGCCACCTCGTGCTCTCGACGCTGCACACCAACGACGCCCCCGGAGCCGTCTCGCGACTTCGCGACTACGGCCTGCCTTCGTTCGTCATCAACAGCGCGGTGCTGGGCGTGCTGGCGCAGCGCCTCGTGCGCCGCGTCTGCCAGCATTGCGTCGTGCCGGCGGAGATCGACGACATCCTGCGCCATCGCTTCAATCTCGCGCCCAGCGTCACCGGGTTCGTCAAAGGCAAGGGCTGCGGAAAGTGCGGGCAGACCGGCTTTCGCGGCCGTGTGGGACTCTACGAACTGCTCAACTTCACCAGCCCGATCAAGGCGCTGGTCGAGGCGGGCGAATCGGTCGATCGCATCCGGCGCTGCGCCGTGGCCAACGGCATGCGGCTGATGTGGCAGGACGGCCTCGAAAAGGCGCGCCTCGGGCAGACGACGCTCAGCGAAGTCGCCAAGGCCGCGTCAATCAGCGATCTCGCGGAACACGAAGAGCCGCAGAAACTGAGTCACGCAGCATGAGTCAGGCTACTTTCCAATACCGCGCCATCGATCGCGGCGGCAACCGCACCAAGGGCATTGTGCAGGCGCTCGACCGCAACGAGGCGTACCGCCGCCTCAGCGCTTCGGGCCTGCGCCCGCTGAAGATCTCAAGCGGACCGAAAGGCAAAGGACGGCGGAAGCGAGTCACGGCGAAGGACCTGGCCCACCTGACCTACCAGTTCTCGGTCCTGATGGAGGCGCGCATCCCGATCGTGGATGGCTTGCGATCGATCGCCGAGCAGGAGAACAATCCGCGCCTGCGCGATGTGCTCGAAGACATCGCGGGCCAGATTCAGGCGGGCAACACCGTGACGAGCGCGATGTCGCGCCATCGCGAGATGTTCGGCGACGTCTATATCGAGACGATTCGGGCGGCGGAAATCAGCGGCAACATGATCGAGGTGCTCAAGCAGCTCGCCGACATGCTCGACCGCCAGTACGAGACGAGCAAGTCGGTCAAGGGCGCGCTGATGTACCCGATCTGCGTCATCGCCGCTTTGAGCTTCGCGGTGACGTTCCTGCTGATTTTCGTCGTGCCGCGGTTCGCGGCGATGTTCGAGGCGCGGGGCCTGGAGCTGCCGCTGCCGACGCAACTGCTCATCGCCTTCAGCGGCGTCATCACCGGTTATTGGTACCTGCTTCTGCTGGGATTCGGCGCGATGATCTGGGGCGTGCGCTGGGGCTGGCGGCGGCCGCAGACGCGGCAGAAGATGGACACGGCCCTGCACAAGCTGCCGTTCATCAAGAACGTGCTGCAGGGCCTGGCCATCAGCCGCTTCGCGCGCGTGCTGGGCATCACGCTTCGCAGCGGGCTGAGCCTGCTTGATGCGCTGGAGATGGCGGGACGGGCGGCGGCGCGGCCGCTGCTCGAGGCCGACGCGCGAACCCTGCGACAGCAGGTCAAGCTCGGCGGC
>CAZLDF010000345.1:0-3851 GCA_964558095.1 uncultured Isosphaeraceae bacterium
GTGCATCGGATGGCGGATCGACGCGGTGAGGATCTTCGTCTCGTAGCCGTAGTTGTCGTAGATCGTGCGGATCTGGCGGATGATCTCCATGCCGTCGTTGCCGACGTCATCGACGCGGCCGACGAAGGGGCTGACAAGAAACGCGCCGGCCTTGGCGACCATCAGGGCCTGAAGCGGCTGGAAGCACAGCGTCATGTTCACGCGAATGCCGCGATCAGACAGCGTCTTGCACGCCTTCAATCCATCGACGATGCACGGCAGTTTGATCACGATGTTGGGCGCGATCTTCACCAGCTCGTTGGCCTCGGCGATCATGCCGTCGTGGTTCGTGCTCACGACTTCGGCGCTCACCGGCCCCTTGACGATCTCGCAGATTTCAGCGAGCCGCTCGTGAAAGTCGGCGCCTTCCCTGGCGACGAGGCTGGGATTGGTGGTCACGCCGTCCAGCACGCCCATGTCGTTGGCCTGGCGGATTTCGTTGAGGTTCGCGGTATCGATGTAGAGCTGCATGGTTGAATCCTATCCAGGTGCCTGGGAACTCGCGCCGCAGCGCCGAGGCCGGACGTAACGGGCGACGGGGGCGCTGTCCGGCGCTCTGAAATCGACACAATTGCACCTCGGCCCAAGCGCAAAAAACAGACCGGGCCGCGTTGGCGGCCCGGTCCTGCATGGTGGTGTGACCACACGGGTGGAAGGTCACTGCTGCGGGGCAGTCGCCTGCCGCCGTCGCTGATCCATGATTTCCCTCTCCAGTCGATCAAGTTCCTCAGCCAGTTGCCGCACCTGCTCGATATGCGCAGCGCGCGGACTGCGGCGAAGGTCGGGGGACGAGGCGGCCGCTGCGGGTTCGGGCGTGGCGGGTCCTGATGTGCTGCGGTTCGCTGTTCGCTTCAGGGCGAAGCCGGGCTTGACGCGCAGGCCGCTGCCGATGTCGGCGGTCGTTGCGCCGGCCCCCGACTGCGGCTGAGCGGCGGCTTGCCGAATCGCCGCCCGGTGCGCCTCGATCCGTTCGCTTGCGGTGGCAATTCGAGGCGCCGACTCACTTTGCGCCGCGTCCGGCTGCCCGGCGACGGCGGCGTGCGCAAGCACGCGGCGGCCCGCGGTTTGGCGCGCATCGATCACCACTGGGGCGTCCTGGGTCTGATGCGCCGATCGCTGCTCGCCGGCCCGGCGCAGCAGCTCCGCACGCTCGCGCTCGTGAATCTGGCGCTGCTCGAGTTGTTCTTGCACGCGACGGGCGGCAGGCGCGTCCTCGCCCATCTGCTTCACCGACATCCAGTTCGCCAGCAGCTCGCGCCCGGAGGGGCTGAGTTGTTCGTGCGTCAGGCGGTCGCGAAGCAGCCGCTGCTGCTCGAGCCGCTTGATGAGCGAATCGATCTGCGCGATCTGTCGGGCGTTGTTGGCTTGTTCGGCGTGGAGGCGAAGCTCGGCGAGCCGCGCGAGCTGCCGCTGATGCGCGCGATGTTCGACGTCCCATTCCTGGAGAATGGCCGAGTCGCTGCGCACCGATTCAGCCGTCGCCCGCTGCGGCTGCACTGCCTTGTCCGGCGCATCGGCCGCGCCCGCACCCGCGGCTCCCGCGGCGAGCAGCCACACACCCGTCGCCGCCACGCTCAATTGCAATTTGTTCATCCGCTAGCTCCTTCCTGGATCATGTCGTCGCGAAACTTCGATCACAGGAACGTCCAATCCACAGCGCGCATCGCAACCGTCGCGGCGCGAGCCGGACCCAAGAGCCAGGGCGACCGGGCGAGTTGTTCCGCGTGTTCGGACTGTGCCGCCGCGAGGGGACACAAACGGACGATCCTTATCGGAACGCCGGCCGCGGCGATCACGAAGCGTCGTTCGGCGGCACGTGTCCGCCCAGGTCGTGCTTCACCAGCGCCGCCATGACCTCGTCGTAGTTGGCGATCTGTCGGCGCAGGCTTTCGGGCGTCAGCTTCACGAGACTGGTCGAAACGGGATGCCGCGGCAGGCCCAGCCAATCGCAGATGCGATCGACCGTCGCCTGCTGCGCCTGGGGCGCGGCCAGGTCCTGCTCGTAGGTGAGATGCAAGCGCGGCAGGCCGTGCAGCGCGATGGCCTCCTCCTCGCGTTTGCGAAGCAGGTAGCGCATGTGGCGAATCAGACCCTGCGGATCGACATGGACGTTCACGTCGCGGGCGCCGCTCCCGCCCGCGGTCGAATGCGCGGAGCGCTGGTGACCCCGCCGCGTCTGCTCCAGCCGCCACGCCGAGAGCGCGTGACGAAGGAGGTCGGTGCGCTCGAGGTGGATGAACTTCCAGCCGTCATCGTGCATCGATCGCAGGAAGCCGCGCGCGTCGGCAATCTTCTGCTTGACGGTGATGTGGTCCACCTTCACCTTGAACCCGTAAGCGCCGTCGCGCGCTAAGGCCGACGATCGTTCGACGAGCAGGCGCGGCGCGAAGACCCTGGAAGACAAATTCTCGCCATCGCACGTGATCCGCGGATGCGCATCGAGCAGCTCGCTGAGCAGTTCGCTGCCTGTGCGACCGAGGGTGAAGATCACGAAGCGTATCGGCGGCTTGGTCCGCCGGTGCACGGCGCGGAGATAGACGCTCAGTTCGACGAGGTGGCCCCAGAAGAACAGCTTGCGGCGCGAGCGCCACAACCATTCACGCATGTTTCGGATCATTCCCACGACGTGCGTTTCTGCAGGGTCAATTGCTCAGCGCCACGATCAGCAGCACGAGATTGATCACGACGCTCAGGCCCAGCAGGACGAGCATGAGGCTGAAAACGCCCCTGGACACGCCCCCGATGTTCGCTGGCGCCACCTGCACGGGCGGCAGGTTCGCAGGCCCGGTGAGCGTCTGCGCGATCTTGGTGAGATCGAGGTCCTTCTTGGCAAAATGCGGCGGCTTGCCATGACGGACCAGCTCGAGGTCGGTGAGCAGGTCGGCGGCGCTCTGATATCGATCCGACGGGCCCTTGGCCATCATCATCTCTATGACGAGGGCCGTGCCCGCCGAGAGCTTGGGGTTGAGATGGTCCGGCGGGGTGAGGTCGTTCTTGAGGTGCTTGTGCATCACGGCCGAGGGGTTCTTACCCTCGTAAGGCACGCGGCCGGTGACCATGTGATAGAAGGTCGCGCCCAGGCCGTAGATGTCAGCCTGCGGGCCGATCTTCCGCTCGCCGCGGATTTGTTCGGGGCTGATGTAATAGGGCGTTCCGTAGGCTCGGCCTGCTTCGGCCTCCGCGGCTTCCTTGTCGGTGATGGCGCGGGCGAGACCCAGGTCGGCCAACTTCACGTCGCCGCGACTGGTGAGCATGATGTTCTTGGGCTTGATGTCGCGGTGAATGAACCCCGCGCCGTGCGCGTGCTTGAGCGCGCGGGCCATCTGCACAATGATGTCGAGCGCCTCGGATTCGGGGATGCGCTTCTCTTCTTTGATTCGGTCATAGACGGTCGCGCCATCGACGTACTCCATGACGAAGTAGTGGTGGTCGCCCGCCTGGCCGACGTCATACGCCGCGACGATGTTGGGGTCGTTGAGCTTCGCCGCAGCCCGGCCTTCCTTGTAGAAGCGCTCGATGAAGTTCGGGTTCGCGGAGAACTTCTTGGGCAGCACCTTGATCGCGACGTTGCGATCGAGACTGAGCTGCTTGCCGAGAAACACCGTCGCCATGGCGCCGGAGCCGAGCTTTTTCAAGATGCGATAGCCGGGAATCTGCTGCGAAGAGCGCTTGGTGTCGAACTCTTCGCGAATGCGATCAAGCTGGCGCTTGGTGAGGAATTCGTTGTCAAGGAGCGCATCGGAAAGGGTGCGGGGCTGCTCGCCGGAGGCTTCCTTGACCAGTTGATTGGCGAGATCGAGTTCTTCCTTGGT
>CAZLDF010000346.1:0-2788 GCA_964558095.1 uncultured Isosphaeraceae bacterium
GTCGATCGGCTCACGGAGACACCTGCCTTGCCTTACTCAGTTCCTCGCGCAATGTTCGCGGCCATCGGATCGGCCACGCTGTATGCCACTGGCTGCCAGAGCTACCAGCCTCGACCGCTCGATCTTCCGGCTCACATCGACGCTTGGCGCGCTCGTTCGCCTGAGTCACCGGAAGTTGCAGCGTTTGCCCAGCAACTCGCTACGGGGGGGCGAGGCGTCGGTGATGGTTCGCCATTTGACGCCAGCGACGGACTTTCATTGCGCGAAGCAGAAGTCGTCGCGCTCGTGTTCAACCCGGACCTGCGGCTCTCGCGGCTTCGCGCCGGCGTGGCTGCGGCGGCCGCGGAGAACGCCGGCCTCTGGGACGATCCTGTCATCGGCGTGGATATCCAGCGAATCGTCGAGAGCGTCGCCGAACCGTGGGTCATCGCCGGCACGATCGGTTTCACGCTGCCGATTTCAGGCCGGTTGGAAGCAGCCAAGTCGCTGGCCGGCGTGGAGCATGTCGCAGCGCTTCAACAGGTCGCGCTGGAAGAGTGGCAGACCATCGAGCGCGTTCGGCTTGCGTGGCTGCAATGGTCCGCGCTGCGCCTGCGACGTGAGATGACCGAAGCCCATGTCGCGCAACTAGAGCAGATCACAGCGAGTGCCGGTCGCCTGGTGCAGGCCGGCGAGATGGACCGCACGCAAGCGGCGCTCTTCGACCTGGAACTGGCCCGCCGCCGCAACGAATCGCGGTGGTACGCCGGCCAGCAACGTGAAGCCGAGGCCATGATTCGCGGTCTGCTCGGCCTTGCACCTAAAGCGCCGTTGGAGTTCATCCCGACAGTCAACATCGAACCGCGAATCGCATCGGCTCGTGGGGGTGCGGGGGGAGCCGAGATCGAGACAGCGCTCGCAGAGACGAGCCCGCGCCTGGCGCTGCGACGCGCCGAGTACGAGGCGGCCGAGCGAACGCTCGCATTGGAGGTCCGCAAGCAGTATCCCGACTTGTCGATCGGACCCGGCTATGCCAGCGACGAGGGCACGTCGCGCGTTCTGCTGGGTCTGCGTGCGCCGTTGCCAATTCTCAATGCGAACCGTCTAGCTATCGCTGAGGCGCGGGCGGAGCGCGAAGTCGCCCGCGCTGCGTTTGAAACCCAGTACGAGCGGCTCGTCATCGACCTGGAACGCTTCCTCGCCCAACTTGAGACGGCTCGCGCGATACGCGAAGACCTCGAGTCGTCCGTCGTTCCTCTTGCTGATCGGCAACTTGAGGATGCGCGACGACTCGCCGAATTGGGCGAGCTTGATCCGCTTGTCCTGTTGGAGAGCGTCGTTCGCGGGTACGACACCCGACTCTCACTCATCGATTCCCGGCTCAGTGAATCGCAAGCGGCCGTGGCGATCGACGAGATCATCGGTCCTCCCGCGCCGCCAACGCCCAGTGCTCCAACATCATCATCCGTCACCGAAACCCCACGTGAGGGCGAGGAATAACCCATGACCTTTCGCACGACATCCATCATCACACTTACATTCGCCCTCGCCCTCACCGGCTGCAAAGGGCGCGACGAACCCTCCGCCGAAGCCGCCGCTGCCGCGCAGGCAGAGCCGATCACCAATCGCGTCGATATCCCGCCCGCGGTGCGCAGGAACCTCGGCATCACCTTCGCCAAGGTCGAGAAGCGCCGCATCGGCCAGACCGTGCGCGTGCCGGGCAGTTTCGAACTGCTGCCACAGGCGCGGCACGAATACCGCGCGACCTTGCCCGGCCGTGTCGAGTACCTCGTGCAGCAATACCAGGCCGTCGAAGCCGGCACGCCGCTGTACCGCATGCAGTCGCCGGAGTGGCCGCAGGTGCAGCACGACATGTCCGAAGGACTCTTCGCGATCGAGGCCGCGCGGAGCGATATCGCGGTCGAGGAAGCCACGCTCAAAGAGACTGAAACGCGGATCAAGTTGCAGCGCGACCGCATCGCGGCTCTGGCGGAAGCGGAAGTTCGCCGCGCTGAATTGGAACTGCAACTGGCGGAACTTGATGCAGCGCTGCCAAGGCTGCGCACTGAGATCACTGCGAAGCGCTCGACGCTTGCTGCCGCTGAGGAGCGATTCGATCACGCGGTGAGCCGTGCCGCAGCGATCCTGGGTACGACGCGCGAGGCGCTCCAGGAAACGGTGCCGCACAACAGCCACTCTCATTCCGGGGGCGGGCCGCGCTGGCAGACCATTGATTGGATCGAGGTCAACGCCCTGCAGCCCGGCATCGTCGAAACGATCGCGCTGACTTCCGGCGGCTGGGCCGAGACCGCATCGCTCGTCCTCACCACGGCCAACCTGAATCTCGTCCGCTTCCGCGGCCTTGGCCTTCAGGCCGATCTTCCGCGACTACGAAACGGCGCGCCGGCCCTGATCCTGCCACCAACTTCCGGGGGCGGCAATTCCGGGGGCGGCTCGACCCTTGAACCGATCCCGGTCGACTTGATCATCGGCCTTGAAGCCGATCCCAACGAGCGCACTGTGGCGCTACTCGCCACGCCAAAGGATGGAGCAACGGCCGATTGGACGCGGCCGGGCGTCTCCGCATTCCTCGAAATTGAAACCGCCGGCACAGGAACGGAGGAGATGGTCATTCCGCGCTCGGCCATCGTGCAGGATGGTCTGGTGCACATCCTTTTTCGGCGCGACCCCGCCGACCCTGACAAGGTCATCCGCATGGAAGCCGACCTCGGTCTGAGCGATGGCCGCTGGTCGGTGATCAACAGCGGCGTGAAGGTCGGCGATGAGGTCGTGCTCAACGGCGTATACG
>CAZLDF010000347.1:0-6409 GCA_964558095.1 uncultured Isosphaeraceae bacterium
CTGGTAGCCCCATCGATCGAATTCCCGTTCCATTTCCGTGCAGATGCGCTCGGATGATTCGAGGAATTGCGAGCGAGCTTCCTCGAACGCCGGTCGCAGTCGCGGATCGGCCAGCGAGCCGTTCATGTCCTCCAGCAGGTCGCCCACGTCGAACGCGCGCAAGTACACGACGCGGTACACAGCCAGCTTGTATGCGTGCTCGAAGATTGCCGCTTCCCGTGGGGGCAACAGATCGGCGATGCGCTGACGGAATGCATTGTTTGCGGCGGCGAGACGCATCTGAAGGTCGGCGCCTGGGCGATGAACTTGTTGAAATTGGTGGTAAATGCGCAGATTCTCTTCCATTGTCGAAACGCGCTGCCTTACGGAATTGAGCTCATGGCGTCGCTTCATGATTGCGGGCCGCTCGCGCGTGAAGGCGGCGAAGAGCGGGCCCACTGCAGCGTCATATTCAATGAACAACTCATCGAGTCGCGCGCTGGCGCCACGGTCAAAGTGCAGCTCCTTGACGAATTGAACAAGATCCACCGCCGCCGCCGAAATGTCGAACTCTCCAGCGCATCGCGATGTGCGATCACGCTGCAAGCGAATCAAAAGCAAGCGCTCGCGCTGCGCCTCGACGAGAAACGTCGATAGTTCATTCCAGAGGATTTCATCACGATGGCGGATTGCTCTGGCGAGTTCGAGTTGGGCATCGTAGTAGTCGCGAGCCAATTCGACCGCCTCGCCGTCGATGTCCCCGTCCGCGTGCGCCACGGCCGTGGGGCGAGCGAGGACGCTCACGTCGGGGATCAGGCGCGACCAGTCGGCGGCGCAATCGCGAAGGTAACGCCGATACACGAAGTCCAGATACTGGCGCTGAGCTTCAGAAAGCAGCAATAGGCGGGCGGAACGCTCGAGTTCGTCCTGGCCGATGGGCAAAGGAATGAACGTCGCGGGCACAATCGACTCGCCAGTGGTCACCGGCAGATTGAACTCATATTCGGCGTCAACAGCGAGCTGCTCAGTCAATGAACTCGCAGATGCTGCTCGAGTCGATGCTGGTGCATCGCCGAGCGACACGATCGAGGCGAGCAAAAATGCACAGCAGGTCATGGCCAGGCCTCCGGGAACTGAATCGCGATCAATTATTGCAGGTTGGGACGACACTCGCCGGGTAATCGTCGCATGGCGCCGTTATCGGCGCACCAGGCGTACATGGCCATGGGCAGGCACGAAGCACATAGGTGCAGGCAAGTCTCGTCGGGGTCGGAGGCACTGGCACGCCCGGTGAAGCGCCTCGCAGGAAGACGTGAATCAACGGGTTGCCTCCTGCGACGGGCTGAGCGCAACAGTAGCGGTTGATCCCCCCGATCACGCCGCAGAAGGTGCATGGCAACACCACACCCGTCCCCAGGGGAGCGAGATAGCTGCAGCAATCCACGGGCCCCACATGATGGTAACACTGCGGCTGAGCCGAAGGACCGAGGAAAACCAGCGCGATGAACACGACCGATGCGACGGATGCATTGACCTTCATGGGAAATGCCTCCTCTTGGCGTGCGAGATCGCCTACGACGCGACTCAATTGTCGGCCCTCGCATCGGTTATTGTCAAGTCGAGGCATTCATGCTCGAGGTTCCGCCGCAAAGATCTGCCGTTCACGTTACCGCTCGGAGAGCTGGCGGGCACCCGTGCTGGTGATGCCCGCCCTCGCGGAGACCGCGCTCTATCCCCCTCGCGGAGTAGATGTACCCGCTTCTTCGGCGTGACGGGCTTTGCCGAGTCCGTCGTGGAGCCGGCCAGTGTCGGCTCGCTGTCAAAATGGGTAACCTTCCCGCGAAATCGGCGGTCCGGTGCAGCCCCGTTGCGGGTCATTCCGTAAAGAGAGGTGCCCCGGCGCGGATTCCGCGCCCATGCCCGCCGGCAATGGCCCGCCGGGCTCTTGGTGAGCTTGTCAGACCACGCGACGAACTACTGAACGCACTGGAGGACGAAATGAGGAGAAGGCTTCTGCGGAGCGCGATGCTGGGCATCGCGTCGGGGACGTGCATGGCGGCGACGGCGGCGAACGCGCGGGCCGGGACCACGCCCCTCACCACCGAGCGCGTCGCCGTGGGGCTGAGTTTGCCGCTGTACGTCACGCATGCCACGGGCGACTTCGATCGCGTGTTCATCCTCGAGCAGCGCAGCGGCTCGACCGGCCGCATCCGCATCCTGAACATCGACGTCGATCCTCCGACGCTCAATGCCACGCCCTATCTCTCCATCAGCCCGGTCGCAACCGGCAGCGAACAGGGCCTGCTGGGCATGGCGCTGCACCCGGACTTTCTCAACAACGGCTACTTCTGGGTGGACTACACCAACAGCGCCGGCACAACGGTGATCGCGCGCTATCAGGCCAACGCGCCGTTCGCGACCTCGACCACCGCCAACGCCGCCACTGCAACGACGGTGCTGACGATCGCCCAGCCCTTCTCGAACCACAACGGCGGATGGATCGCGTTTGGCCCCGATGGCTACCTTTACATTGCGATGGGTGACGGCGGAAGCGCCAACGATCCGTCCAACAATGCGCAGAACATCAACGTCCTGCTCGGCAAGATGCTGCGCATCGACGTGGATGGCGCGGACAACATCCCCGGTAACGCCGACGACGACGGCTTCCCCGCCGACGCAACAAAGCTTTACACCATTCCCGCCACGAACCCCTTCGCGGCCGGCGCAGGCGCTGACGAAATCTGGTCGATCGGCCTGCGCAATCCCTGGCGCGATTCGTTCGACCGCGGCACCGGCGACCTCTACATCGGCGACGTGGGCCAGGGCTCGATTGAAGAAATCGACTTCCAGATCGCTTCCAGTCCCTCGACGCCGGTGCGAAACTATGGTTGGGACTGCATGGAAGGCAATTCGTGCTTGAACAACGTGGCGTGCACGTGCAACAGCGCGCCCCTGACGCAGCCCATCCACACATACTCGCACGCCGGCGGGCATTGCTCCGTCACCGGAGGCTACGTCTATCGCGGCGGCGCGATGCCCGACATGCAAGGCATCTACTTCTTCGCCGACTACTGTTCCGCCACCATCTGGTCCTTCCGCTATACCACCGGAGGCGGCGTGACGCAGTTCACCAATCGCACCGCCGAGCTCGATCCGCCCGGCGCGCTCTCCATCGGCGCGATTACGTCCTTCGGCGAGGACGCAGCGGGCGAAATCTACATCTGCGACCAGGCCGGCGAAGTCTTCAAGATCATCCCCGACATCGTCCCGCCCGCCAACGACAACTGCTCCGGCGCCATCGTCGTCTCCCTCGGCTCGACCGCGATCACCAACGTCGAGGCGACGGGGGAGGGCGTGACGGAAACCTGCGGCAGCTTCGCCGCCGACGTGTGGTATCGTCTGACCGTCGCTGAGGATTGCGTTCTCGACGCCAGCGTCTGCGACGCGACGTTCAACACGCAGCTTGCGATTTATGGCGCTGGCTGCCCCGGCGGCAACAACACCGCGCTGGCGTGCAACGAGGATTCCTGCGGCACGGGTTCGCAGGTGTCGCTCGCCGTCACCGCGGGCCTCTATCGCATTCGCGTCGGTTCATCGACCGGCGCGACGGGCACGGGCACGCTGGAGCTTGATTGCGTGCCGATTCCGCCCACCGGCGCGTGCTGCAACGACGACGGCACGTGCGATGATGCGCAGGAACAGGCCGCGTGCGAAACCGCGGGCGGCGTGTATCAGGGCGACGACGTGCTGTGCTCAGCGGTGTCGTGCCCGCAGCCGTGCCCCGAGGACATTGTCCCGCCCGGCGGCGACGGGCAGATTTCGATCGCCGACATCACCGCAGTGCTCGCGGCCTTCGGGCCGTGCGGCAAGGGCGATTGCCCCGCAGACGTCGTCCCGCCCGGCGGCGACGGCCAGGTCACCATCGCCGACATCACCGCCATCATGAGCGCGTTCGGGCCGTGTAATTGACGCATCGATGAATGAACGCTCACTGCGGTGAGCCTGGAAGACGAACCTCAAGGAACCCCGGCGATGTCGCCGGGGTTTCTGCTTCTTCGGCGGCGATGTCGCGCGGCGCCGGCTGAATTGTTTTTCACTGGCTCGCTCGCAATCACGGGGTACAGTTTACGTGGAAGGAGAGTGACCGTGAACAACCACAGACGCACTCAGCCACATGCGCGTGCTATTTCCGCATGCGCGCGGTTCGTATCGTGCACTGCGATGATGATTGGCGGGACGATGACGGCGACGACCAGCGAGCTTCTCGCCGCCGATCTGCCCGCGGATTTCAGCGAATCGACCATCACGGGCGCGATCACCGCGGGCACGGCGATGGAGTTCGCGCCCGACGGCAAGCTCTACGTGCTCGAACAGATGGGCACGATGGAGGTGTATCAGGGCAGCGGGGGGGGGCTGTGGACGCAGGTCGCGCCATCGGGCAATTTCTTCACCGGCGACCCGCTCGTGGTTGACAGCGCGGGCGAGCGCGGCTTGCTGGGCATCGCGTTCGATCCCAACTTCACATCCAACCGCTTTCTTTACGTCTATTACACAACCGAGGAACCAACGACGCACAATCGCATCAGCCGCTTCACCGCCAACGCCGCGGGCACGCAGGTCGTCGCGGGCAGCGAAGCGATCATCATGGACCTTGATGATCTTTCCGGCGCGACGAACCACAACGGCGGCGCAATGCACTTCGGCCCCGATGGCAAGCTGTACGTCGCCGTCGGCGAAAACGCCAACCCCTCCAATTCGCAGTCGATCGCCAATCGCCTGGGCAAGATGCTGCGGCTGAACAAAAGCCCCACCAACCCCATCCCCGGCGACAATCCCGCGAGCATCGACGGCATCGCGGGCACGACCACCGGCGACAACCGCGCCATCTGGGCGGCGGGCCTGCGCAATCCCTTCACGTTTTCGTTTCATCCCACCACCGGCCGCATGCACATCAACGACGTAGGGGGGGGGACGTACGAAGAGATCAACCTCGGAGCCGCCGGCGCCAATTTCGGCTGGCCAAACACCGAGGGGCCGTTCAATCAGGCGTCGTTCCCGGACTTCGCGCATCCGCTGGCGGCATATCCGCGGCCGGGCAGCGGGAACCCGAACTATCCCGCGG
Source organism: uncultured Isosphaeraceae bacterium (assembly GCA_964558095.1). Taxonomy (GTDB): domain Bacteria; phylum Planctomycetota; class Phycisphaerae; order Phycisphaerales; family SM1A02; genus CAZLDF01. Next base: position 5,102 of record CAZLDF010000347.1, read on the forward strand.
GCCTGGAGTATGGCGGCCGCGCGATCACGGGCGGGACGTTCTACATCGCGGCGAATCAGACGTTTCCCGCTTCCTATGCCGGCGACTACTTCTTCGCTGACTACGTCGATGACTGGATTCGCCGGTTCGACTACAACAGCAATCAGGTGTTCGACTTCGCGGAGAACGCGAATTCACCCGTGGACCTGAAGGTGGGTTCCGACGGCGCGCTCTATTACCTGGCGCGGGGGACCGGCCGCGTGATGCGCGTTCAGTACGACTTGGCGGGGTGCGACGCAGACATCGCGCCGCCCGGGGGCGACGGGCAGGTGACGGTCTCCGACGTGGTCGCGGTGATCAGCGCGTTTGATCTGCCATGCGATCAATGCGCAGAAGACATCGTGCCGCCCCCCCCCAATGGCGACGGTCAGGTGACGGTCGCGGACGTGACGGCGGTGCTCGCCGCCTTCGGGCCGTGTGATTAGGAGGGCGCCGGCGCTCGAAGTCGTACTCGTCGCCCGTGGCTGGGGAGGCGAAGACGCAAGCGACGTATCGACAGGGAGCGCGAGCGAAGCCCCCTTTTGCGAATGCTGGGGGTTGAAGGCGGGCGCGGTCAACGTCGTTTTTGAGGTTGCCGGAGCGGTTTTTGGCGCGGGAGCGAGTTTTGGGGTTGCGCCGCGACCGCGTTTTGCGCTCATCTCATCAGTGGCTCGGCCGGCGCCATCGTCATGGTGACCGGGGTTGGCGCGCGGCCGGCGAGGAGAACAACCACATGGTCCGCCAACGGATGCTTCCACTGGGCGCGATTGTCGTGATCGCGGCCGCTGTCGTGTGTCTTGTCGCGTTTGATTCTGATGCCAAGGGCAGGCACGCGGGGCGGGGAGTTGATGTGCGTGCAGGGGGGGCCGAAAGAGGGAGCGAAGGGGGGGGCCAACGGGGCGCTGCGCGCGGGCCGGGCGTGCCGATCCCGCCCGGCGACGACTGCTGGGAAACCACCTGCGGCAGCAGCGCGAACTTCATGGACAGTCCGATTCCAGAGGACTTCTTCTATCCCGGCAGCGAGCCGTTCCTCGGCCTCATACAAATCGGCGGCTCGCCGGGACTGCCGGACACGGTGATCCACCGCTTCGATGGAATGCTGCTGGAACCGCTCATGCAGGACACCGTGCCCATTGAGATCGTTCAGTTGAATCTCGTGAGTTGCCAGCCCATTACGATCACCGGCGGCGGCCCGCCGACGAGTTGGAACGTCACGATCAACCTCAGCATCGCGCCGCAACAACAAGGTCAAGAGACGATAAGGATGGAGCATCCCAACGGCGGCACGTT
>CAZLDF010000348.1:0-3324 GCA_964558095.1 uncultured Isosphaeraceae bacterium
AAGTCGCAGCATGAGGTTCATGCACTGCACCGCGGAACCGGCAGCGCCTTTCATCAGGTTGTCGATCGCGCTCAACACGACGACGCGCTTGCTGCTGTGATCCGCTTCAAAGCCGACATCGCAGAAGTTCGTGCCCATCACGATCTTCGGGTCGGGCAGGCGATGCAGGCCCTGCTTTTCCTTGACGATGCGCACAAACGGTTCTTCCGCGTATGCTTCGCGGAACAATTGCCACAGCGCGCGATCGTCAACGGGCTCGCGTGTGAAGACGTGGGCCGTGCACAGCACGCCGCGGACCATCTCAACGGCTGTCGCGGTGAAGTGCAGCTCGAACTCGCCGAGTTCCTGCATGACCTCGGCGACGTGGCGGTGGCTTGTCGGCGCGAACGTGCGCAGCGCGCCGCTGCGCTCGGGATGGTGACTGGCGGGCGACGATTCCGCCCCCCCTTCCGATGAGCCGACTTTGAGATCGACGACCGCTCGCTCGATCAATCCGGCGCGCGCCAGGGGCAACAGCGCGAGGTTGACCGCGGTCGCGTTGCATCCGACGCCGCTGACGTGCGTGGCGCTTCGCAGTGCATCGCGCCGCGTCTCGGGCAGGCCATAGACGAATCGATCCAGCCACGAGGCGTTGGGATGATCGCGCTCGTACCAACGCGCGTATGACTTCGGATCGGTGAGCCGAAAATCCGCTGAGAGATCGACGATGCGCGGCGCGATCTTCGACAGATCCTCGATCATGTCCGCGGCCTGTCCGTGCGGCAGCGCTGCGAACAGCACGTCGCACGGCTCCAGACACTCGGGCGTAGTAAACTTGAGGTTCGTGGCGGAGCGCAAATTCGGATGCACGCTGTGCGCGAAGCGACCGGCGTGCTGGCGCGACGTGATCTGGCGCACCTCGACGTGCGGGTGGGCAAGGAGCAGGCGCAGCGCCTCGCCGCCGGTGTAGCCCGATGCGCCGAGGATGCCGATACCAGTGCGCTTCACGACGCGAGTTCCCCGACCGTTTGTCGATCAACGCAGTCACTCACAGCACGCCTCCGCGGGAATGCGAATCGTTGCACCATCGCCTCGGGCCGCGGCGGCGATCGCGAAGTCGATCATCTCGCCGGGGATATCGACGCCGGTCGGTGCGATGCTGTTGCGGAACTCGCCGGTGGCGTTGACTTCGTTGACGAGCAACTGTCCGTCGCGTGTTTCGAGCAGGTCGATCGCGAGCACGCCGCCCCCGACCGCGGTCGCCGCCGCCAGCGCGGACGATTCGATCTCGCGCGTCACCGGACAGTTGGACGTCACGGCGCCGCGCGCCGTGTTGGTGATCCAGTGCTCGCTGTGGCGATAGATCGCAGCGATAACGCGATCGCCCGCGACGAACGCGCGGATGTCGCGCCCGGGCTTGTCGATGAACTGCTGAATGTAGAATACGCCGTGGCTGGGCGAGCCGAGCACGGCCTTGTGTTCGAGCACGGCTTCGGCGGCGTCGCGGTCGTTGATCCGGCTGAGCAATCGCCCCCACGAGCCGGTCGTCGGCTTGAGCACGACCGGATAGCCCATCGACTCGATGGCGCGCAGCGCCGACTCCTCGTCGAACGCAATGCTCGTCGCCGGCGCGGGCACGCCGCTTCGCTGCAGCGCGAGCGTCGTGGCGAGCTTGTCGTCGCAGGTCGCGGCGACGGACGACGTGTTGACGCACCGAACGCCCAGCGACTCGAACACGCGAATGGCAGCGAGCGCCTTGGTCCGCATCAGGCAGCGGTCGAAGACGACGTCGAATCGCCCAAAGCGCTCGGCGCTCGAATCGTCAAAGACGATCTCGCGCACGTCGAGGACCTCGTACGCGCAGCCGCGGCGCTGCAGGGCGTCGATCAGGAGTTTTTCCTCCACGCGCAACTGCGCGCAGAGCAGGGCGATGTTCATGATTACGGAATCCTTTGCGTTTTCGACACTCAATCAGGCAGACGGACTTCAAGTCCGTCTGACCAGACTTCAAATCCGTCTGCTCGAACGAACGGCGCGCCCGTGCACCGCTTACTCGCCCCAGTCCTCCTCGAGCTGCGGCGCGGCGGCGAGTTGAATCGGGTTCATGCCCCGCAGTTCCAGTTCGGCGCTGCAATCGGGGCAGGACACGATTTCGCCGACGATGGGCGATTGGGAAAGTTCGATCCCGGCTCCGCAGTCCGGGCACGAGGCGACGCTGATGCCGCTGCAGGCGCTGGTGGTCGAACCGGAGGAAGTGATGGCTGACATGGTCGCGAACTCCTTGCGTGGTTGCTTGTGAGTGAATGAATGAACGAGTAATCGATGCGCAGAGAAGATCCCGGCGCGAGGGGAAACACCTGGTCGTAGGGCGCCCGCCACGATCGCGGACAATCCAAACGACAAGGCCCGCCGATGCGCCCGGCGGGCCTGCATGTTGCTCTTCAAACTGGAGGGCGCTCTTTGGGGCGCCTCAGGGAAGAACACACGCAAGCCGGCCGGGCAGGTGCTTAGCCTTGGCCTTCTTGCTGGTCTTCCTGTCGCACAGAGCGGATTGGCTGGCGCCCGGGCGGCGGGCGAGCGCAGCGACGGCGACTTCGCCCACGGGGGCGGGCCTGCTGCCGAATTGCCTGTCGTCGTTGCCAGCCATGCGGAACGGTCCTTCGTCATCGAGTCCATGTGTGATGGATCAATGGCGCGGAAGAGTAGTGGTCTCACGCCGGCGCGTCAAGACCGTCCGGGTCAGGAAAGTGAAAAATCGCCCGGTTGCTGGGACCGCATGCAATCGCTTCATTGGCTGAAGTGTGACGCGGCCGGCTTCGCTGGAAAATCAGTATCGCTCGCGCTGTTTGCAGCGGTGACGCGCGCCGTCGGCCGGTCGTATGACCCGCCGAGGAAGCCCGCTTCGGCGAGCAGGGGAGTGGCGGCGAAGAGAAGTTCTCCGTTGTCGCCCCGCAGCGTCAGGCGGAGCAGGAATTCGCCGTTGATCGGCACTTGGGGCGTCAGGTCGGCGTGGACCATGCCGGAGCATCGCGTAACGCACGACGCGGCCGGCCGCCCGCGGGCCACGTCGCGCCGCCGGTCGCCGGGCAACTCCAGCCACGCATCGACGATCGCCCGGCCTTCGCCGACGAACGTGACGCCGACGACGAAGGCGACGACGGCGTGACGCTCGCGGCCGGCTGCGCCGTTGTCCGCGACGAACGCATCGAACGGGTCGTCGAAGCGGCTCACCACGCGCATCCATCGCACATGCACGCATTTGCCGTTCAGCGGTGACGCGATCACGGGCTCGCGCGGCGACGCGGTCGCCGCGGCGGCGGGCGCTGCGGCTGAACACTGCGACAG
>CAZLDF010000349.1:0-3695 GCA_964558095.1 uncultured Isosphaeraceae bacterium
GCGCTGCCGAAGATCGACGTGGCGAAGGGGAAGACGGGATTGCCGCACGCAACAAGGTTTCCGATGAGATACGGGGAGAGCGCGAAGAGCGCGGCAGCCGCGCCAAGCGCGATCCACTTCGGCCAATGTCGCGGCGACAGTCGCATCGCACACGCGATTGCCAGCGGAACGGCGACGAACCCAATGGCCGTCAGCTTCGCTCCCATCGCGCAGCCGGCGAAGAATCCGAGCATCATCGGCATGCGCCAGCCAGCCGACTCCGCCGGCGGCTCGTCCGCAAGAAACATGAGAAGCATGACGCCGAACAGAAACGTGACGGCCATCTCGTTGTATGCCAGCGAACCCGCGACGATCGTCCAGCCAGTGCCGATCACAAGTACGAACGCGATCGGCCCGGCGATCGGCGGGGCGTGCCGCTGCGCGATGCGATACGCGGTGATCGCGGTGAAGATCGCAAAGGATGCGTGCAGCATCTGGCACGCATAGGACGCCTCGACCGCATCGCCTCGAAGGACAGCGAGGTGGTAGTACGCAGCCTCGACGTAGCCGGGCAGGAAGCTGTACACGTTGTGCTCGAGTGGCTCGATCCGGCCGCGCGCGAGCCATTCTTTGGGGAGCTGCAGGTGATAGCTGAGCGCGTCATAGCCGCCGAACTCTGTTGACCAGAGCCAGCCCGGTGCGGAGCACGCGGCGACGATGACCACGGCGAGCGCAGGGGCGGCGGTCCAGACGAGCCAGGGGATGCGGAGACCCCTTCCTGCAAGCTTCGCGCGATTCTGAGCCACTTGAAGCGCAAGAACTGCGCATCCGGCGGCCGTGACGAGCCACGCGCCGAGTGATCCGCCGAATTGAAGCGCGCCAAGCCGGCCGAGCGTCGCATCAAGCCATAAAAGGAATGCGATTCCAATCGCCAGTTGCAGCAGCCGCGGGTGATTCGTCGCCGGCGCGAGCCAGCGGCGCAGCGGATGCCCATAACCCGCGGCGCAGGCGAGCCAAAGCATCGTCAGCGGCAGCGAGGTCAGAATCACCCAAACCAGGCTGAGCATGCTTGATAGGGAATCCGGCTCCGGGCCGCTCCGCGTCGCCAGCCACAGCGCCCCGAGACCCGTCACGACGACTCCGGCGATCCATCCGTTTCGTTCGAGCGGCGCGGATGAGCCAGCGAGGTCTTTCATCGTTCCGCGCATTGTAGAGGTCACGCCGTGAGCCGTGGGCTCGCGACTGCGGCGCGCGTGCGTCGCGCGGTGGTCCGCCATTTGCAGGTCATCCATGCCAGACGACGCTTCAGGACAGGAGGTCCGCACTGATGACATGGAAATCACGAATTCGAGCGGCTGCGATCGGCGCGAGCTTTGCGCTCTGCGCAGCGACCGCGCATGCGACGCGCATTCATGACCTGGTGCGCATCAAGGGCCACGAGCAGAACGTGTTGACGGGCATGGGAATCGTCGTCGGCCTCGACGGCACGGGCGACACGTCGAAAGACTCGCTCGTCGCGGCCCGGCCATACGCGCAGCTCCTGGCGAACATGGGCAACGAAGTGAGCGGCGTCGAGGAACTCATCAAGGCCGACGCCTTCGCCATCGTCGAGGTCACCATGCGCGTGCCCGCCACCGGCGTGCGCGAAGGCGATCGTCTGGACGTGTCGGTGAACACGCTTTACAACGCGACAAGCCTGCAGGGCGGGCGGCTGGTCGTTTCGCCGCTGCGCTTGCCGCGGCCGGACTCGCCCGACCTGTTGCCGATGGCATTCGCGGAAGGGCCGCTGGTCATCGAAGGCCTCAATCCACGCAGCGGCATCGTGCGCGGCGGGGGGCAGATGCTGGCGGACATCCGCACCAATCCCGTCACCCGCGCGGGCACGATGACGCTCGTGCTCAAGGACCAGTACGCGGGCTATCCGGTCGCGACGACGATCGCTCAGGCGATCAACGACGAGTTCGTTCCCGACGGCTGGCCGATCATCGCGGTCGTCGAAGACGCGAAGAACATCCGCGTGCTCGTGCCGGCCGAACAGCGCGCATTTCCCGCGACGTTCATTGCGAACCTCGAAACCGTGCCGATCGACCCGTCGCTGATTCAAACTGAAGCGCGGATCGTCATCAACGAAGAGCGCGGCACGATCGTGGTGACGGGCAACGTCGAGATCGGCCCGGTCGGCATCACGCACGAGGGGTTGACGATCGCGAACATCTCGCCCGAACCGGACCCGCGGGCGGCCGGTGCGGGTGGGGGTGGGGGGGCGGCCGAAGCGCTCGGTCCGCGATCGTGGGCGGGGCTGGACACCACCGGCGGAAGCAGCCGCACGTCCACCAGGCTCGTGGAACTGCTCGCAGCGTTCGACCAGCTCAACGTCCCGGTGCGCGACCAGATCGCGATCGTCTATGAACTGAAGCGCAGCGGCGCGCTGCACGCGGAGATCGTGACGCGATGAATCCTGTCGCTGTGTCGAATTTCAGCGGTCTGGCGGATTGGGCGACGCGCGCCGCTGCGTCAGAGGGCGATCACCTCACAACGAGGATGGTTGCTGACGATGTGAGCCGGCGCGAGCCGTCGTTCGATGCGCTGCTTGGAAGGCTTGAAGACTCTGGCGAGGACGAGGCGCGCGAAGCGGCGGAGATGCTCGTCGCGTCGGCGCTCATCGTGCCGATTCTCAGCGATTTGCGCGACACCAGCCGCGCCCAGCCTCCCTTCGCGCCGGGCGATGCGGAGCAGCGCTTCGGCCCGCTGCTGGACGTGCAGATCGCCGACCGGATCATTCACGCAGCCAATTTCCACATCGTGGACGGCATCGTCCAGCGTTATGCAGCGAAGACCGAACACGCGGTGATCGCGAAACCGCAAGCGAGGGTCGATGCGCGCGGCTAAGAAACATCTACAGAGAAGTGGCACCGGCGTCTCGCCTGTGATCGATTCTTCGGCCTCAACGGCCGAAGAATCGATGGCGAGCGGCGACGAACTCGATTCCGTCAGGCGCGCCAGACCAAACAGCTCGACGAGCGGCGACCTGTTCGCGCTGGCGGACCAACTGCTGAGCATGCTCAACCAGCAGATTCGGCATCAGCGGACGCTCATCGGCCTGATGAAGCGCAAGCGCGCCGCCGTCGGCGCTGCGGACTTCGCGACGATCGAAAGCCTCTGCAGACAGGAACAACGCATCGCCCTGGCGGTGACGAATCTCGAGCGCCAGCGGGCTTCGTGCATGAAGAAGATCGCGATCGCCATCGGCGCGACGCCCGGTGAGCCGGTGAAGATCGCAAGCGTCGCGCACGCCGTTGGGGGAAAGCTGGGCGAAGACTTGACGGTCGCGGCAGGGGCGCTGACCGAACTGGTGCGCGAGTTGCGGTTTGAAAGCACCGTCGTGCGGCGAGCGGCGGAAGCGCTGGCCGGGCACATGACCGGCATCATGCAGGCCGTGGCGAGCGCGATGAGCGCCACGCCGGTGTACAGCCAACGTGGCCGCATCCGCGGCGGGAACCAATTGGAGTTCAGCGTCGATGTGCGAAGCTGATCGGAGCGAACCATGAGCATCAACGGCGCGCTGCAAATCGGAAAATCGGCGCTCACGGTCAGTCAAGCGGCGCTGCAGGCGGCGGGCAACAACATGGCCAACGCCGCCACGCCCGGATTTCACCGCCGGTCGGTGCACATCGCGCCGATGAGTTCGGAAACCGTCGGCGCCAACGCGCGCATCG
>CAZLDF010000350.1:0-15289 GCA_964558095.1 uncultured Isosphaeraceae bacterium
GAAATCCGGGCGACGAAGCGACGAAGCGACGAAGCGACGAAAGGGAAGAGAACGCTTCGCCGGCGACATCGGAACAAGACCCTTCGTCGCTTGGTCGCTCAGTCGCTCCGTCGCTTCCAGCCGGCCGCATCTGGAACCCCAACGAAATCCTCGAACTCTCCGACCGCGCTGCGATCTACGCCGACCCGCGCACCATGGCCAAGGAAACCAACAAGGGCATGCGCGTGCCGATGGACGTCTGGTACGGCAAGTACTGGGGCCGCATCCAGGGCAACAACAAGGAACGCAGACACAACCACCACAACCAGATCCCCGAGGTCTATCTCGAGCGCGTCATCAAGGCGTGCTCAAATGAAGGAAGTCTGGTCCTCGACCCCTTCTGCGGCAGCGGCACAACGAGCACGGTCGCCCGCGCGCTCGGCAGACGATCGATCACCATCGAATACTCCAAAGTCAACGCGGAAAGCGCGTGGGAACGCATCACGAAGATCGGCATGATCGAGCGCCCCCCCCAGGACGCCGGGCCGCAGAGCACAGCGATTTTTCCGCATCGGCGGAAGGGCAAAATGCCGGGACGGAGCCAGAATGTAGCAGCGCCCCGGGGTGAGTGATGGCGTACGAAGAGCTGTTCTTCCGCGTCCACGTCATCGAGCGTATGCTTGAGTATGACATCAGCGATACGGATGTGCGAGAGGTGCTCGAGTGTGGCGATGTGATTGAAGCCGGGCCGGACGAGTTTGGAATGATCAAGGTCCTCCGCCTCGGGTTCGTGCAAAGGCGACCGATTCACGTTGTTACGATCGACGACGAAGCATCGCAACGGACAGAGATCATCACCGCGTACGAGCCGGACTTGGATCGATGGGAACCCGGCTTTCGCAGCAGGAGACGCCCATGAAATGCGCGATCTGCAAGCATGGCGAAACGAATCCGGGTCTGACGACCGTCACGCTTGAAAAGCACGGCTCGACAGTCGTGTTCAAAAGCGTACCCGCGGAAATTTGCGACAATTGCGGCGAGCGCTACATGAGCGAGGCTGTCACCGGCCAGCTTCTCCGCCAGACTCGACAAGCTGCGGAGTCCGGCATCGAAGTGATCGTGCGGTCCTTTGCGGCGTGAGCGACGATGAAATGCGCGGTCTGCAAGGACTGCGGATACGCGCCGAACTAGGCAGGTCTCGGCGTATCGGATCTCTTCCGTCAGTTCCCTCTGGCCTCCACCTCGCCCATCGTGTATCATGGCCCCCGTGGGTCTGGGGGCGAGGAGAAAGCCCACATGTCACGCCGCTCGCATGCCCGCGCTATCGCGATCGTCAACGTCGTCGTCGCTCTGTTCGCCACGCTCGGCTTCGCCGGTCCCGCGTCCGCCGAGCTCGTCGTCGTCTCAACTTCCCCCGCGCGGAGCCAGAACAACGTCCCCACCGACACCGCGATCTCCATCACCTTCAACCAGGCTGTGAACACCGCCACCGTCGCGGACAACATCCGCCTCTTCGGCCGGTGGAGCGGCGTCGCGACCGGCGCGTTCAGCTACTCCAACGGCAATCAAACCGTCACCTTCACGCCCGACGATCCCTTCACCGTCGGCGATCCCGTCACCGTCACGCTTTCGCATGACCTCCAGGCGGCCGACCTTTCGTTCCTGCGCTCGCAGGGGTATTCGTGGCGCTTCACGACGAAGACGCTCGTCGCGACGCTCAACTTCACCGAGATCGACGAGTTCTCCAATCGCACAACGCCGAAGGAGAACACGCGCATCTACGGCGCCGCCGGCGCTGACCTCAACGATGACGGCTGGCTGGACCTCTCGATGGTCAATGAAGATTCAGCGGACCTGCGCGTGTGCCTGAACTCCGCCGACGGCAGCGGACTCTTCGAGCCGTTCCTCGATCCGCCATGCCCGCTCACTTACCAGTCCAGTCCCAACGAGCCCGCTGATTTCAACAACGACGGCAAGGTGGACCTCTGCATCTGCAGCGGCGCCACCAGCGTCGTCTCCGTCCTCCTGGGCAACGGCGACGGCACGTTTGCGGATCAGATCATCATCCCCGTCGGCGAAGGGCCGCACGGAATCGCAGTGCTCGATGCCGATGGCGACGGCGACACCGACATCGCCGCAGCCAGCGTCGAGGACAACAACGTCTCGCTCATCATCAACAACGGCGACGGCACATTCGGGCCCTCCACCCAGTTCGAAGGCGGCGGCGATGGCGAATGGGCGCTCGCATCCGCAGACATGAACAACGACGGCATCCTCGACCTCGTCGTCGGCGCCATCTGGAGCCAGCGCGTCATCATCCATCGCGGCAACGGCGACGGCACCTTCACCAACATCAGCAACCGATCCGCGGGCGGCTCCGTCTGGATGATCAGCGTCGGCGATGTCAACAACGACGGCAACGAAGACGTCTCCACTGCCAACAGCGGTTCCGCGTCCGGCTCCATCCTCAAGGGCACGGGCCTGGGCACGCTCGCCGCCGCGGACGTCACACCCGCCGGCGCGCACGCCAACGCCACCGACCTGGGCGACCTCGACGGCGACGGCGACCTGGACTGGGTCCTCTCCGCCTTCGCCGGCGGCGACTGGCGCGTCTATCTCAACGACGGCACGGGCGAAATGACCCAGGTCACCGCCTTCGAAGCCGCCGCCAACCCTTCCTGCGCCATCATCATGGACCTCGACAACGATGGCCGCGTCGATCTCGTCCTCACCGACGAAATCGCCGACCTCGTCACCCTCATGCGCAATCCGCCGCTCGCCGGCGACGTCAACGGCGACGGCACGGTCACCATCGCCGACGTCGTCAGCGTCATCACCGCGTTCGGTTCCGCCTGCCCGCCGCCCTGCGCGCAGGACATCAACGGCGACGGCAACATCACCATCGCCGACATCACCGCTGTGCTCTCCGCGTTCGGCAGTCAGGTCTGATGACCCTGCAACGTTGCAAGGCCGCGCGGGTGCCGTGGTCTGACGAGTCTTCGAGGTCGCAGATCCGCCGTGGCGGGAAGGCCGCGCCGGCCAGCTAGTCGCGAGGCTTCTCCTGCACGCGCATCGTGGCCTTCGCTCCTGGTGTCGCTCGGACCACGGCGCCCGCCCCATCGCCGCGGACGAAGGAATTTCCGAAAAACTAGGCGATTTGTGCCTTGCGGCGACGCCCGCCGGCGATTTACCATGTGGCTTCATTTCTGTGGGCTCGATCTCGCTCAATGGAGGTTCATGCCATGCCATGCGCGAACGCCCCGAATCTGTTCCATGCCCCCCGCGCTCTCAATGCCCGAATCGTTCCCGGTCCGCGCCGCCGATCATGCGCGACGTTCTTCCCCACGGCCGCGGCGATCGCGATGCTCGCGGCCGCTCCCGCGACCAGCTTCGCCGACGAACTCGACGTGCCCAGCCGGTTCGCGACCATCCAGGCTGCGATCGACGCGGCCACCAGCGGCGACGAGGTGATCGTCCAGCCCGGCGTCTATGCCGGGCCGGGCAACACCAACCTGAACTTCGACGGCCGGCTGATCACGCTGCGCAGCATCGCGCCTTCGTCGCCCAAGATCGTCGCCGCGACGGTGATCGACTGCCAGGCCGTCAACGGCGCATTCCTGTTCGACTCCGGCGAGACGCCCGCAGCCCGCGTCGAAGGCTTCACGATCCTCAATGGCGCCGCGAACCTTCTCGGGACGATCCGCACGACGATGCAGAGCGACCCGACTTTCGCCGACTGCGTCATTCGCGATTGCGCGGGCATGGCGATCCGGTGCACGCAGCAGGGTCGCATCACGCTCGAACGATGCACGGTGGTTGACAACGATTCCGGCTCTTTCAATGCCGCTTCGCTGGACGTGAACTATCCGCTCTCCGGCGCGACGATTCACAGGTGCGTCTTTCGCGACAACGTCGGCGGCGCGATCAACTTCGCGGGCGAATACCTCATCGTCGAGGACTCGCGCTTCGAGCGCAACGCCACGGCCGGCTCAGGCGGCGCGATTCGCGTGTTTGCCGCGATCCGGCTCGAACTGCGGCGATGCTGGTTCGTCGAAAACACCGCCGAGGGTTCCGGCGGCGCGGTGTACTTTCGACCGCACTTCGAGGCAGAGGCCGTCAAGGCGATCGAGAGCTGCGCGTTCATCGACAACGCAACTGAAAACGACGGCGGCGGGCTGTATATCCCCCCCCTCAACTCCACCGGCGACGCGACGCTCGCCAACTGCACGTTCCTGCGCAATTCCGCCGCCGGCGCGGGCGGCAACGTCGCCGTCGCAGGTCGCGAACTGGTGCTGCGCAACTGCATTCTCCGCGGCGGCCTCGCGCCGACGGGGCCGCAGCTCTACCTTGGCCCGGGCAACCCCAACCTCGCGATCGTCGTGCCTCCCGCGACGGGCGTGCTGCAGTTCACGAATCTTCCCGATGGGCCGCGCGAAGTCTTCATCGACGACGGCGCTTCGCTGGTCGTCGGCGACGGCGTCACGCATGGCGACCCGCTGTTCGAGGATGAAGCGCAAGGCGACATTCACCTGACGATCGATTCGCCGGCTCGCAATGCCGGCAACGCTGCGTTCGTGACCTCCCCGGGCGCGACGGACATTGATGGCGAGCCGCGGATCATCGGCGCCGGCGTCGAGATGGGCGCCGACGAATTCCGCCTGCCCGCCGACGTCAACGCCGACGGCACGGTCACCATCGCCGACATCGTCAGCGTCATCACCGCCTTCGGTTCCGCCTGCCCGCCGCCCTGCGCACAGGACATCAACGGCGACGGCAACATCACCATCGCCGACATCACCGCTGTGCTCTCCGCCTTCGGCAGTCAGGTGTGACGCGGATCGCGCCGCGGCGCTCGCCAGTAAGGGGGGGCCGACATCGCCTGATTGCCGCTGGATGCACTCACGGTAAGCTGGTGTGAATGCTCGCCCGTTTGTTGAGTCTGTTTCACCGGTCGGCGGCACCGAGGCACGCAAGCGGTGGGCCACCCGCGGAGTTGCCATTCCTTTCTCGCGAGCAGGTCGCGCATTTGCTGGCGATCGACAATGACCTGCCGCAGATTGACTGGGCAATGGCGGCGGCGTGGATTGCAAATGCGGGTGCGAAGGAGTTTCCCGGTTGGTCTGCCGCGCAGGCGCGTCGCGCGGTCGCGGCGGCATGGCTCGACGAGCTTCGCGATGCGCTCACGACGGACTCCAGGCGATGGCGCACCGCGTCCGTGGAAGGACTGGCGCCGATGGAAGGCACAACGGCGGCGCGGGTCGCCAAGGCCGTGGACCGCTCTTTGCCTGTGATCGGGCGCGCGCTTTCAGAGATTCGCGGCGATCCGAGGCGCAACCCGATTCCACCCATTGCCGTCCTCGCGCTGGCGACGCAAGACGAGTACTACTCGTTCGTCCTTCACTTCTACGAGGAAGAGGGTGAATACGCGACCTCGGGCGGCATGTACATCCATGCCTCCGCCGAGGCGTTTCCCGTACTTGTCATTGCCGCGCAGGCGACATGGACGCTTGAGCACACGGTGGCCCACGAGCTTACGCATCACGCGCTTCGCGCCGACCGCCCGGAGTTGTGCGCCGGATTGCCGATGTGGGCCGAAGAAGGCCTGGCGCAGATGATGGAAGAGCACGTCGTTCGCCACTCGCACTTCGTATTCAACCGCGAAATACTTCAGCGCCATCGAAGTCTCTGGAAGAAGATCGGGCTCGATGGATTCGTGTCCGGCGATACGTTCCATTCTCCAGAAGGTCAGCAGCAGGAGCTTTCCTACAATCTCGCTGAAGCACTCACGCGCCGGCTTGCATCGGAGCGGCGAGCGGAATTCTTCAGCTTCGCGCGCGCTTGCCGCGATGAAGGGGAAAGTCCAGAATTCGCGGCCAGTCGCGTGTTCGGCGCCAGCGTCCAGGAGCTTGCAGAGGAACTGATCTGGGGACGCTCGTAGTCGCCCTGGCTCTCGCCTTCCGGATCGATTCGCTTCCAAGCTGCGGCAACTTTTGGCTTGCAAGGAACCCGCGGGCTCGGGTATCATCGGCGGCGCCAAGTCCCGGTGGACCCGCCCCCTCGCCCGATGGAGATTGCCGCCATGTCTTGTGCGTCACTTTCGGTTCGCCGTTCGCAACCCGTCCTCGCCACGTTGGTGGCCGGCTTGTTGTTCGCCGGGTCCGCCGCCGTCGCGGACAACGACCTCTACATCGCGACAAGCGCCGGCCAGCTTGTCCGCTACGAGCCGGACCTCTCCGCGCGGCGGATTCTCATCGACCCTCCCTATCTGCTGGACGATCGCATCGCGCTCGCGCCGGCGAGCGGCCGACTGTTCTGGGCCGTCCCCGCGAGCGGCCGCGTGCATCGCGCATCAGCCGACGGCGCGAACGTCGAGACGATCATCTGCCACGATTTCATCCAGCCCGATGTCGTCGCGGTCGATGAAACGTCCAACGTGCTCTTCGTGTACGACAGAGCGCAGCAGACGATCTTCCGCGCCGATGTCGATGGCAACGATCTCGCGGCGATCATCGAAGGCGTCGCGGACCTCGATTACATGGACGTTCACGCAGCCGACGATGCTCTCCTCTGGACGCACCGCGACGCGAAGTCGAACCTCTGGCGAATTCGCTCGGCCGAATACGACGGCGACAACGCGGTCACGATTGTCGATGGCCTCAGTCGCATCAGCGGATTCGACGTTGAAGATGTGGCGGGGTTCGTGTATTGGGCCGATGCGGATGCGCTGCGCCGCGCTGATATCGACGGCGCGAACGAGCAGGTCCTGCACGCGCCGGGCTCGCCCAACCGGCTCAGCGCTGTCGCCGCCGCCCCCGACGACGACCGCGTCTATTTCGTCGAGCAGACGAGCGATCAGCAGTTCGCGATGCACCACGTGCCGCTCGCGGGCGGCTCGCCGACGTTCCACGGTTTGGCGACGTTCCCGATTCCGCACATCGCGATCGATGCGGGCAGCGACAACCTTTATTGGACGGACATCGGCGGCATTGTGCGGCACGACGGCGGATCGCAAGCCACGCACATCGCGAGCGCCGCCACACCGCTGAGCACGTTCGCGATCGATCATGCCGGCAGCCGCGTCTTTTCCGCCTCGACATCCGGGACGGGAAATATCTGGAAGGTGGATCTGACGACGGGGGATTCGCAGATCATCCACACACACTTGGCGACAAGCATCAGGGTGGTCGCCTACGACCCGGTGAACGATCGTGTGCTGTGGCTGGATGCGTTCAATGACGTCTATCGCTGCGACACCAGCGGCGGCAACGTGCAATTACTGGTGAACATCGCTTCAGGCTGGCTGCGCGACCTGTTCGTGGACACAGTCACCGAGAAGTTCTATGTCGCGGACGCCACGCCCGACCAGGTCGTGCAGTATGACCTCGACGGCGCGAACCCATCGGTCATCATCGACATGGGCGGATCGCTGACGTCCTTCGCGATCGATCACGACACCAACACGGTGTATTTCGCGAACAACTCCGGCGGGACGACGCACCTGCAGAAGGCGCCGGTCGGCGGGACGGTTCCGCTTGTTGTCTTACAGGAAGAAGGCAGCTTCGAGCGCCTGCGCCTGAACACGAGCGACGGCAAGCTGTATTGGAACACGACCAGTCCGCGCGCGCTTCGCAGATCGAACCTCGACGGCTCGAACATCGAGACGCTCAACATCGACATCGGCGGGGCGGTCGCGTATTCCTTCGCGCTGGGCCCGCGCACGCCGGCGACGCTCCATGGCGACATCAACGGCGACGGCGCGATCACCGTCTTCGACGTCATCAGCGCGCTCTCCGCCTTCGGCCCCTGCCCCTGCGGCCAACCCTGCCCGCAAGACCTCAACGGCGACGGCCAAATCACCGTCGGCGACATCCTCGCCGTGCTCACCGCCTTCGGCACGACGGCGTGAGCGGTACTGCGTGTGGTAGCGCGGCTCTGAGAGCCGCATCCTGAAAACGGACAAATCCGGCGAGAACTCGCCATTTTTCGCTTGACTCGAATCGGGTTTTGGCGGATAACTTAAGCGCACGACTGGCTGAGCCACCCTCGCCGACCGGCGCGGGCGGCTTACAAAGTCTGCGGCAGGCGCCGGTCGTCATGTCTAACGGCCTGCCGGGTTTGTGCGCGTGGCAATCAGCATCCGACGCGCGGAGTTCATTCGCTCGATTCAATTGGCAACTCGTTTTCGCTGGTCTGGCAGTGCGCGCCGTGAACCGTCGCGGCGCTGCCCTGACCTGCTCTTGCCCGAATGAGCGACACGAAGGCCGAGCGTCGCCTGCTCACGTCGATGATCGCGCACACAGTGTTGCGGCGTGCAATGCGCCGCGAAAGGAAGTGGACGATGTCCAACGTGCGATCTGGTCGAAATTCCCGGCCGTGGAGCCTCACAACACTGTCGGGCGTCGTGTGGACGGCGTTGATGTTCGTTTTGGCCGATGCTGCCTGGAGCCAGTGCGAGCAATCCGAATTCCTGCGGATTGAGAACCCGACGCCGCAGGAGCGGGCCTATTTCGGTTGGTCAATCGCCTTGAACGAAGACTTTCTGTTCGTGGGCGCCAATCGCGACCACACCTACGGAGAAGCCCATGGAATTGTGCATGTTTTCGATAGGCGTGATCCATTGTTGCCGCTTGTTCAGTCGATCGTGCCGCAGTCACCCTCCAACGTCGCTTCCTTCGGAAGGTGCATGGCGGTAGAAGGAAACCGTTTGGTCGTGGGTGCCCCATTTGAGTGGGAGACCGGATTCAGGGAGGGTGCCGCCTATGTCTTTGAGTACGATGGCCAGCATTGGCTGCAGACTGCTCGGCTCACAGCGTCAGACAGCGCGCCACAGCGCACTTTTGGAAGCACGATCGCGCTCCACGGCGACACCATCATCGTCGGAAACGCCCAATTGTTTGAGGCGACGAACGGCGATGCGCTGTATGTGTTCACTCTCCATCGGGGCAATTGGGCGGAATTTCAGCGACTGCAGCCGCCATTCGCGCCGCCTCACGGTTCCTTCGGCATGTCAATCGATATTGAGGATGCGACGATCGTCGTCGGCTCGCCGGTGTTCCAGGGCGAAGCAGGCGTGCGTGGCCGCGTCGATATCTTCAGACTCTTGGACGATTCATGGCAGTTCTCGCAAACGATCACCACATCCGCGGAGGAAGCTTGGTTCGGGTTCTCCGTTTCCTTACACGGAGAATCGCTCGTCATCGGAGCGCCGCAAGAATTCAACGTCGGGTTTGCTCGTGGCGCCGCATACGTCTTCAGGCCCGCGCGAGCCGGCTGGGTCGAAAGCTCGAAGCTGCTCATGCCCGAACATGAGTCGGAACCTGGGCGACAGTTGGAATTCGGAACGACGGTCGTTGCGAGTTCATGTGGCCTTCTTGTTGGCGCGGCAGATGATGGGGACAGCATCATCTGGCCGGGCAAGACATACTTGTTCCGCGAGCGAGCGGGGGAATGGGTTATCTCCGGCAAGTTCACAATTTCCAATGCTCAAGACACCGGATGGCTCGGCCCGTCGATCGCAACAATGGACGGACTTGCCGTCATTGGCGCCCGAAGTCATTCCACGGACGGCCTGTACGCGAGCGGAACGGTCGGGTTGTTCGATGTCTCAGAGCCACTCGGCGCGATTCGATTTGTGGACTCCGCAGCGCCGGATGGTGGCGATGGGTTGTCGTGGGCTGCCGCATCCAATGATTTGATGAGCACGAGCCTGGCTGCAACGCCCGGTGACGAAATCTGGATCGCGCAAGGCACGTACAGGCCGGTCGGCCCTGACGGGCGCAACGAGGCGTTCGAACTGCCTTGCAATGCCAAGCTGTACGGCGGATTCCCGACCGGCGGCGGCGATGGCACTTTCGGCGCGCGCGACCCGAACCAGTTCCCCACCATCCTGAGCGGCGACATCGGCGTCCCCGACGACCACGAAGACAACTCCTACAACATCATCCGCATGGCGCGGTATGACAGCAACGTGGTTCTTGATGGCATTGATGTCCGCGATGCCGACGCGGTTGCAGGTGAAGGGAGCTTGGTTGCTCGGCAAGGCGCGATCATTGCGGAATTTGTAGATTTGACTCTCGCCAACTGCGGCATCGACCAGAACCGGGCGATCCGAGGCGCCGGCGTCAACATCCGCGATGGAGCCCTTGTCGTCCGCGATTGCGCGTTCACGAACAACACGGCAACCGAGAGCGGCGGCGGGGTCTTCGCCGAGCGAACCCGCGTCGAGGCGCTCGATTCGACATTCGACGCGAATACCACTCCGTTGACAGGTCGCGGCGGAGCGATTTACGTTCGGGTTGGCGACTGCGACACATGGCGATCAACCTTTGTTGGAAATCAAGCTGGGCTTGGAGGGGCACTCTATTGGTACGTTCCGTATGGTTCCGCGAAGGCATGCCTCGATGTCGAGCGTGGCGCGTTCTATGGAAACCAAGGCGGACACGGAGGAGCGATCTATGCCTCGGGCTCCCACATCCGGATTCGTGATACGGGCGTGACCGACAACTCGGCCGCGAGCTTCGCCGGCGGCGCACATGTCACCGCCTACGTTGAACATGAGATCACAAACTGCATCTTCGCTCGAAACGTCGCTGCTCGTGGAGGCGCTCTTCGTGTCGACAGTCGCGCGTCTTCTCGAATCTCGAACTGCACCATTGTTCAGAACACCGCGAGCCACCTGGCTGGCGCGGTCTTTGGCGGAAGACAATTGGATAACTGCATTGTCCGGCAGAACGCGTCTGCACTCGATGCGTTCGCACAGTTCTACACCCATCCAGACATGAGCCACTGCAACATCGAAGGCGGCTGGGAAAACGGCGAGAACATCATCGACCTCGACCCCCGCTTCGTCGATCCCGACAACGGCGACTTCCGCCTGCTCCCCGGCTCCCCCTGCATCGACGCAGGCGACAACGCGCTCCTCCCTCCCGACGAACTCGACCTCGACAACGACGGCGACACCGCCGAACCCATCCCCTTCGACCTCCACGGCAATCATCGCGTCGCCTTCGGCCGGGTCGATATGGGCGCGTTCGAGGTGCAGCCGCCGCGGCCGCCCGCCGATTGTTCGCCCGCGGGGGGCGATGGACGGGTCAGCGTCGCCGACCTCCTCGCCGCGCTGACAAGTTTCGGCACGGGCCCATCCCCCTGCGACACCCAGCCGATCAACCCCGACGGCACGCTCGGCGACGGCGTCGTCAGCCTCGGCGACATCCTGGCGATCATCTCCTCCCTGCAATAGCTCCCCTTGCCTGTCAGACTCGCCTCGCGAGAGCATCTACTCACCTGAGCGCGGGCCGGGGAAGGCCCCGCCGGCGTCGCTTCGCGCCTTCGCCTCCGTCAGCGCGTTTACCCCGTGGTGTCGCGACGGCGTTGCGACGCTTCTGACCATAGATGAACATGAGCATGATCGACGCGGGAGATTCCATCATGAACGCAATATTTTCTTCACCATCAGCATGGCGGTCGCATCGTGTCGCCGCGCCGTTTCGCCTCGTCCCGTCTATCAGCCTGGCGATCGCAGGTGCCGCGCTCGCGATCGAGTTCCAGCAACCCGCGCTCGCACAAGCCGGCGGCACGATGTTCATCCAGCGAGCGACGACGACCGGCGACGACGACACCGGCGACGACGACACCGGCGAGGCCGAGCCGCGGATGATGATGTTCTCCATGCCCGACATCCACGGCGTGAGCCAGCCCGATTACATCCTCAGCGACCTCCCCGTCTTCCGCGAATCGCTGCTGCTTTCCGAAGCGCAGCAGAATCAGCTTCGCCTGCTGCTCGAGGCCTATCTCGAATCGTTCCGCGAACTTCGCGAATCGCTTCTGCCCGCGAGCGACATGCCGTTCATGGCGATCGGCGCAGCGGGTCACGACGGAGGGGGGGCCATGTTCATGCACCTCGGCGACGATCAGGAGCCGGGCATCGAGCACGCCGCCGGACCGCCCGGCGATCACGCATTCGTGTTCGAGGCGACCGACGGGCACATGGACCTGGACATTGAGTTGCCCGAAGGCGTGCAGGCGGGCGGCATGGCCGTCGCGGTTCACATCGGGGCGTTCGATTCGGACGATCCGGATGAAATCGAGGGGGGGCCCGGCGCGCACGTGATGATCGACGCGACGGGGCCCGACGGCGAGGAGCTTTCCGAGGAACAGCTCGCCGAGGTCGAAAAGCTCGCGCAGCAGCTCACCGAGCGGATTCAGAAGCGACTGGAAGAGGCCATGGCGGCCAACGGGGGCGAGCTGCCCCCCGCGCACGCTCTTCCCCCCCCTCCGCCAATGCACGATCCTCAGTCGATGCAGCAGCACATGGACGAGCTCGCCGCCGCCGCGGAAAGGCTCGCCAGGGCGAAGGAACAACTGACGAACGAATTCCTCGCCCAGGTTCGCACGGTGCTCGCTGAAACCCAGATCGAGCGGTGGCCGACCTTCGAGCGCGCGATCACGCGGCACAAGACGCTGCCCAACAGCCGCCTCGACCGCGAGAACGTCGATCTCTTCACGCTGCTCAATCGCATGAATTGGAACGAGCAGCGGCTGGCTTCCGCGCGGCAGGCGCTGGACCGCTACGAACTGGCGCTGCATGAAGCGCTGACCAATCGAAATGACTTCGTGCCCAAAGCGCAGAAGCAGATGGACGAGGCGCTGCGCAGCGGCGACCCGGCGTCGGCGATCGGCGCGGTCGAGCGCGCCGCCGATTTGCGCGTCCGAGTGCGCGACACCAACGACCAGTACGCAGAGGAACTCGCGTTCGCCGCGGGCGACGACGAGGCCGGCGAGGAATTCCGTCGGGCGTTTCGCAGCGCCGCCTATCCGCGCGTCTATCGAACCACCTTCGCCCAGCGCGTCTTCGACAAAGCCCTGCAACTGGAAGACCTCGACCCGGACATCCGCGCCGCGATTCAGTCGATGTACGACGCGTATCTCGCGGAGCTGAACATCGTCAACGACAAGATTCGCACTGCGATTCGCCGGCATCAGCCCGCTGAACCGAAGGAAATGCTCGAGCACATGGCGGCGCAGTTCGCCGGCGAGGACGAAGCGGCGTTCATGGTCCCGGGGATGCACGGCGGACCCATCGGCGAGGCGATGGCTGCGCGAACCGCGCTCGACGACCGACACGTCGAGCAGCTTCATCATCTGCTCACGGAGCAGCAGATCGAAGAGCTTCCGAAGAAGCGCGAGCGGCCGCGGATGCAGTTCATGCGCATGGGCGGGCCGGGATAGGAGCAGTGGCACAGGCGACGCGCCGGTGATCGCTGATCGCGGCTCAATGCCGCGGTCGGCCATAACGGGCGCGCAATGTCGCATGGTTCGTTCTGCGCTCCGAGTCGATCAACACAATTGTCGGGTGCCACACTTTGGCCCGCGCTTCGCGGGCAAAGTGTGCGGATTGTCTTGTGCGCTCGCCGACACGAGGACACACTCTGCCCTGCGGGGCAGCGTGTGGCGCGCCGCAAAGTTCCCGAAATGAGCGGCGTTCCGCCGTCCGGCGTATGCTGCCCGCGTGACAACCACGCTCGACATGCACGACGCCACGGCGGTGCGCGAACTCTTTCAGGCCGCGACCGTGACGCTGCGCGAACACACGCTCCGCCGTGGCTGCGCCGTTCGCCTGCCGACCCGCGGCAAACTACTCGCCACCGGCGACCTGCACGACAACATCAACCACTTCCGCAAGATTGTCGCGCTCGCACGTCTCGACGACTCGCCCGACAACCATCTCCTCCTCCACGAACTCATCCACGGCGATCACCTGATCGACGGCATGGACTTCAGCCATCGCATGCTCATCAGCGTCGCGCAGCTCCTGCGGCGATATCCAACGCAGGTCCATCCCGTGCTCGCCAATCACGAGCTTTCGCAGATGATGAAGCGCGGCGTGAGCAAAGGCGCCGGCAACAGCGTCGAACTCTTCGACGACGCGCTCGAATATGTCTTCGGCGACGACTGGATGGACGTCGCCTTCGCCATCGATGAGTTCTTCGCAGCCATGCCCCTGGCGGTGTTGAGCGAGCATGAGGACCGAGCCCCGGGGGTGCTGTGTGCGCATTCGCTGCCCAACGCCCGCATGATGAAGTCGTTCGACATGGACGTGCTCGATCGCGAGCTGGTCGATGAAGATTACCAGGGTTCGACGGGGGGGGCGACGGGCTCGGCGTATTCGATGTGCTGGGGCCGGGCGTACACGGAAGAGTCCATCGCGCAGCTTGCCCAGCGCTGGAACGTGAAGCTGTTCGTGCTGGGCCATCAGCACGTCGAAACCGGCGCGGAAGTCTTTGGTCCACACGTGATGGTGCTCAACAGCGATCACGACCGCGGCTGCGTCCTGCCGATCGACCTCGCCAACGTTCCAGACGACGCCGCGGCAGCGATGCAGCGCATCGTGCCGCTGTCTTCCGTGGCGATTCCGCGGGAGTGACGCGGCGCGACGCGACATCAAAGCCGCGTGCGGGAGCACGCGGATCAAATCGGCGACTGGCGCTGGGACGCCGTTCCCACCTGGCCGCCACGCCGACCTCACACCGCTCACTGCCGGTTGCGGCTCGGATGGCTCGTGAAGAGCGCGGCTCATTGACCCCAAGAGTCGCAGGAGCGAGAATGATCGACAAGCCCACATCCGCCCGTCCGCCTGATTTCATTTTCGTCCGAAGCGCATCAATGATGCACGACGCCACCGAAGCCGAATGCGAGCGATGCGGTAACTACGCAGCCGGTCGTCGCGTGTGGATGTTCTACAACAGGTCCACTTGGATGTGGGGTCGAGTGGTCCAGCGGCAGTTCTTTTGCCTCCGATGCATCCGAACCATGCGCGTATATGCCGTTGTCGGTTTCACGCTGCTGGGGCTCGTGGTCGGCGGAATCGTTGGGGTCACAATCTGGCTCACCTACCACGGTGCGGCAAGCGCGCCATAGGAACTGCGACATCCGCAGCAGTATCATTGCGTGATGCCCGTCACCACCGGCTTGAACTGCAGCGCGTGCGGCTATGCGCTTCGCGGGCTCGAAGTGCATGGGAATTGCCCCGAATGCGGGCAGAGCATCCGACGGAGCATCGCGGCGCATCGTCTGCGACGCCGCCCACTCCTGCGAAAAGGCGATGCAATCGTCGTACTCTTCGGCGCCTCATATGCCATGCTCGACTACATCGTGGTGCACATGATGATGGACATTGACCCGTTCGCCATCTTCCACACATGGGCGCTATTCGCCATCATCGCGCCAACGATCATGACGCTGAGCACGATCTTCGTGTGGTGGACCGAACGGAACTTCCATTGGATCACGCTGATGGCGTTCATGGTGGCGA
>CAZLDF010000351.1:0-3287 GCA_964558095.1 uncultured Isosphaeraceae bacterium
CTCCGTGTCTCCGTGCCTCCGTGGTTAATTCTTCACACGGATCGCGGATGCAGTTCGCTCAGCAGCGCGATCACTTCTTCGTCCCTCGTCTCGCTGAAATCGACGTACGCTTGGCCGACCGCGCGAAACATCGCAGGCGACTGCAGGCACACCATCTCATCGACCTGAAGGCTCAGCGATCGCACCGCTTGGGGCGAGGCGACCGGCACGGCGAGCACGAGATGACTGGGCCCGGAGGCGCGCAAACTCGTGATCGCCGCGAGCATCGTCGAGCCGGTTGCGATGCCGTCGTCGATCACGATGACGCAGCGTCCCTTGACGGGCACAGGCGAATACCCGCCGCGGTACATCGCCTGGCGATCGCGCACGCGTTGAAGCTGCCTGGCCGATTCCTGCGCGATGTAGCGGTCATCGACCCCGAGCGCCTGCACGATGTCGTGGTTGAGGATTGTTTGCGGGTCCGAGCCGTCGATGATGGCGCCGATGGCCAGTTCCTCGTGGCCGGGCGCGCCGAGCTTGCGCACCACCAGCACGTCGAGCGGCGCATCGAGCTCGCGTGCCACTTCCGCGGCGACGACCACCCCGCCGCGCGGCAAGCCCAGCACCACGGGCTCGCGCTCGCGCAGGTGCAGCAGCCGCTGCGCCAATTGCCTGCCCGCATCAAGACGATCGGCGAACATGATGCAAGTGTACCCGACACGCTTGCTCTGGTGCGGGTGCCGTGGTCTGACGAGTCTTCGAGGAAGGCCACGCCGTTTGATCCTTCGCGCACGTTTGCGACCGCACACGCCTCGCGGCCTTCGCTCGCTCCCGCTCGCGGATCTGCTGGAAGCTGAAGCCGTCGCTTGCAAAACTCCATTGCAGCCTTCACGCTGCGCACGATGCAGGTTGTCCGCACCATTGATGCGCTTCGCGATCATCACGGCGGGTCGTTCGTGCCGACGATGGGCGCGCTGCACGAAGGGCATTTCGCGCTGATTCGCCGGGCGCGAGATTGTGGCCGGCCGGTGGTCGTCAGCATCTTCGTGAACCCGACGCAGTTCGCGCCGAACGAGGACTTCAACCGCTACCCGCGCATGTTCGACGCCGACGTCGCCGGGGCCGAGTCCAGCGGCGCGGACATCGTCTTCGCGCCGCGCGTCGAGACGATGTACCCGCCGGGACAACTCATCCAGTCGCCGCCGCTGCCTGATGTGGCGACGAAGCCGGGATTGGAGGACGCGCACCGGCCAGGTCACTTCGCAGGCGTCTGCCAGGTCGTCGCCCGGCTCTTTGACATCGTGCAGCCGCGATGGGCGATCTTCGGCGAGAAGGACTACCAACAGCTCCTGGTCATCCGCGCGATGGTCGCGCAGGAAGACGCCGAAACGGGGGGGCGGTGGCCTGGGCTCGAGATCGTCGCGCACCCGACTGTGCGCGAACCCGATGGCCTGGCGATGAGCAGCCGCAACCGGTATCTCGATGCGGCCGATCGACAGCGAGCGCTCGGCCTCAGCCGCGCGCTGATCGCGGCGCAGGCGGCGAGCGACGTCGCCGCGGCAGAACAGGCCTTGCATGCCGTGCTGAACGATCATGCATTGAGCGTCGATTATGCGGTTGTGCGCGATGCCCGGACGCTGATGCCGATTGGGAACGTGCAGCGACCGGCGCGAGCCTTGATCGCCGCGCGGCTGGGCTTGGTGAGGCTCATCGACAACGCGGCGATAGTGCCTCGGCAGTGACATGGTATCCTTGGCGCATGTCGCGGCAGGAAGAGTGGTCGGATGCGATCGGACTGCGGCGTGCGGCCGTTTCGCTGGTTCTTCGGGGCCTGTGCGCTTTGCCGCTCTGGGCCGGCGCTATCTGGGCGATGGACCGCCTGATGAATGCGCTGGCCGTCCGCGCGTGGCTTCTGCTCCTGGCGGGAGTCATCTGCGGCGGGGTGATCGGTCTGATCATGTCGAAGAAGCTCGCGGAGCAGGCGGGCATGGTCAGCGTGCTGGTGTCGCTGCTCGCGGCGGCGGCGACCGGGCTTGTGCTCTTCGGGGGCTGGGCCGTCATGTCGCAAGCTGGCGTTGCGTGGTCCGGCACCGCGCTGTTCTACTTCATCGGGGCGACCGCGGCGATGAGCCTGGCGCTGATCGTGCGATACACCGCGCTCGATGAATGAAGCGCATCAGGCGCGAGGAATCGTGCACGCATGGCGCACACCCCCGCTCGCATCCTCATCTTCGGCGGGACGTTCGACCCCCCCCACCTCGCGCACGCCACCTTGCCGCCGCTGGTCGCGGCTCAACTCGACTGCGATCAGATTCTGTACGTTCCGGCGGCGATCAGTCCGCTGAAGCGCGACGCCGGTCCGCACGCCTCCGCCGAGCATCGCCTGGCAATGCTGGACCTGGCGCTGCGCGACGTGCCGCACGCACAAATCAGCACGATCGAGATCGATCGAGCCGGCCCCAGCTACACCGTCGAGACGCTTGAGGAGCTTCGCCGGGAGTACGCCGAGCCGTGCGAGTTTCGACTGCTCATCGGCGCGGACCAGGCGCTGGCGTTTCATTCATGGAAGGACTGGCGCCGGATACTGGAGCTGGCGACGCCCGCGGTGATGCTTCGCCCGCCGTGGGATCCCGGTCGGTTTGCGCAGGAGTTGGCGAACGTTTATGGCGCATCGGAAGCGGCGCAGTGGCGTGGGTTGGTTCTGCCGGCGCCGACGATGGACGTCACCGCAACCGCCGTTCGCGAGCGCCTGGCCCTTGGTCAGGACATCGAAGGCCTGCTCGATTCTGCAGTGGCCGCATATATCCGCCAGAACGGACTGTATCGGGTCGTGCAGGGCCCATAGCCGTCGTCCTGCCCGGCCGACGGGGTACAATTGCGGACTTCGGACAACACCATGAATTGGCGAGATTACATCGAGCTCAATCCAGCGATCCTCACGGGCAAGCCCGTGATCCGTGGCACGCGCATCTCGGTTGAACTCATCCTGGAGCGGCTGGGCGACGGCTGGTCGGTCGATGACCTGCTTCAGTCGTTTCCGACGCTGCGTCGTGAACACATCCAGGCGGCGTTCGCGTATGCGGCCGCGTCGCTCTCGACAGATGAGATTCGATTCCTGGGCGAGACGGCGTGATCCGTGTCCTCGCTGACGAGAACATTGACAGTGTGATTGTCCAGTGGCTGCGCCATCGCGGCGTGGACGTTCGGTGGACCGCTGAGGAGATGGGCGGTATGGCGGATAGCGACCTGCTGGAACTCGCTCGACGCGAGCGAAGACTTGTGCTCACGTTCGATCGGGATTTCGGAGA
>CAZLDF010000352.1:0-3893 GCA_964558095.1 uncultured Isosphaeraceae bacterium
ATCGCAATGCCACCGACGACTCCAGTTATCTGAAGGTGCGCGTCGTCGGCGCCGGCGAGGGCGCGACGAACAAGGCCGGCGTCGGCGTGCGCGTCGATCTCTATGACGCTGCCGGAACCACCTTTCTGCAGCGGCGAGACATCGGCGTGGCGCGCGGCTTCGGCGGAACCGAGCCCCTCTGGGCCCACTTCGGCGGCGTCACGCCCAGCACCACCTACACCGTCAAAGTCCACTTCGCCAGCGGCGTCGTCAGCCAGTCCGTCACGCCATCGAGCGCTTCGACCACCATCGGCTCGACCACCATCGACCAGATGGTCACGATCACCGAACCCGAACCGGAGATCGAGTTCCAGGTGATCCAGTGGATCGAGACCGATCCGCTGCGCTGAGCAGGGGCCTCTTGACTCCCTCTCCCCTTGGGAGAGGGCTGGGGTGAGGGCGGTGCGGCGGGCAACGACACCTGTCCCATCAAGACGAACAGATCGTCTCCAAACGCATTTCCGATCGACGTACACGCACGCGCGGACTAAACTACCCGCTCGGTGCGCCGGCGCGCGGCGGTCGGAGTCGCGCGCGTCACAAGGAGCTTTGCGAATGACGTCAACTCGAGTCCAGCACTTCATCGCAGGCAAGCGCGTCGATGACCGCGGCGGCGGTCGCACGATTCCCGACGTCAATCCCGCCAGCGGCGAAGTGCTGGGCGAAGTGAGCATGGAGAGCGTGCAGCAGGCCGACGCAGCGGTCGAGGCGGCGCGACAGGCGTTCCCCGCCTGGTCCGCGACGCCGGTCGGCGAGCGATGCCAATTCATGTTCCGATTCAAGCAGGTGCTTGAAGACCACTTCGACGAACTCGCGAACATGATCGTCACGGAACACGGCAAGACCAAGGCCGAAGCCAATGGAGACGTCCGCCGCGGCATCGATTGCGTCGAGTTCGCCTGCGCGGCGCCGACGCTGATGATGGGGCGAAGTTTGCCGCAGATCGCCGTGTCGAGTTCGTTCTGCCGCACGGAGGACGAGGGCGGCGTGGGGATCGACAGTTCGCTGGATCGCGTGCCGCTGGGTGTGTGCGTGGGCATCACGCCGTTTAATTTTCCAGTCATGGTGCCGTTGTGGATGTGGCCGATGGCAGTGGCGTGCGGAAATACGTTCGTGCTCAAGCCGTCGGAGAAGGTGCCTCTGTGCGCGGTGCGCGAAGTCGAACTGGCGCACGAGGCCGGGTTTCCCCGCGGCGTGCTGAATCTTGTCACGGGCGGACCCGCTGTGGTCGATCACCTGATCGCGCACGACAAGGTCAAGGCGGTGTCGTTCGTCGGCTCGTCGAAAGTTGCGAAGCACGTGTATGAGACCGCGACGAACGCCGGCAAACGCGCACAGTGCATGGGCGGGGCGAAGAATTACATGGTCATCATGCCCGACGCCAATCGCGACGCGGTGATCGACGGCGTGATCGGCTCGGCGTTCGGCAACACCGGCCAGCGATGCCTCGCCGGGTCCGTCGCCATCGCGGTGGGCGACGCCGCTGATTGGTTCGTGCCGGCGATCACCGAAGCAGCGAAGAAGATTCGCGTGGCGGCGGGGGGGGAAAAGGGCGCCGGCATGGGGCCGCTGATCGATTCCGCCAGCCGCGAGCGCGTGTTGGGCTTCGTCGATTTCGGCGTGAAAGACGGCGCAAAGCTGGTGCTCGATGGGCGCGAGGCATCGTTGCCGGGAAAGGGCTGCTTCGTCGGGCCGACGATCTTCGACAGCGTGCGCCCCGGCATGCGCATCGCCGATGAAGAGATCTTCGGCCCGGTGCTGTCGATCATCCGCGAGGAGACGCTCGACGCGGCGCTTGCCACGATGAACCGCTCGCGCTACGGCAACATGGGCGTTATCTTCACCAGCAGCGGCTACAACGCGCACCGCTTCCGCACGCACGCGCACGCGGGCATGATCGGCATCAACGTCGGCGTGCCCGCGCCCATGGCGGTGTTCCCCTTCAGCGGCTGGAAACAGTCGTTCTTCGGCGACCTGCACGCCAACGGCGAGGACGCCGTGCGGTTCTACACCGAGTTCCGCGTAACCGTGACGCGGTGGTTGTGAGAGCGTTGACGGCGAAGATACTCGTCCGGGTATAATCGCCGCATGATCGCCGACAGCATTCGAGAACGACTCCGGCGGGAACCGTTCGAGCCCTTCCAATTGCGATCGAGCAGCGGCCAGTCGTACGTCGTGAGCACGCCCGAACTTGTCGTGCTGATGAAGACCGAAATCTTCATCGCGGAAGCGAATTCAGACCGTTGGGCGCAGTTGCCCTACTTGCACATCGCCGGGATCGAAGCCATCAAGAATGGAAATGGAAGACGCCGACCTCGCCGACGGCGAAATTAGGCAATGTGAACCATGCCCAGAATCACTCGCGCTGCGTTGATCCAGTGCTCCAATCCCCTCGCCGCCGAGGCTGATCTCGCGAAGGTCAAGCAGGCGATGATCGACAAGCACATCGCGCTCATAGATCAAGCCGCCAAGGAAGGCGCGCAGATCTGCTGCCTGCAGGAAATCTTTTACGGCCCGTACTTCTGCGCCGAGCAGGACACGCGGTGGTACCAGTCCGCGGAGCGCATTCCCGACGGCCCGACCACGATGCTCATGCAGCAGCTCGCGAAGAAGCACGGCATGCTGCTCGTTGTGCCCATGTACGAAGTCGAAATGGAAGGCGTGCTCTACAACACCGCAGCCGTCATCGACCACCGAGGCGAGTATCTCGGCAAGTATCGCAAACACCACATCCCGCACTGTCATCCGGGCTTCTGGGAGAAGTTCTATTTCAAGCCGGGCAACCTCGGTTATCCCGTGTTCGACACGCCGTTCGGCAAGATCGGCGTGTACATCTGCTACGACCGGCACTTCCCCGAAGGCGCGCGCGAGCTTGGCCTCAACGGGGCCGAGATCGTGTTCAATCCCAGCGCG
The DNA here is from genome assembly GCA_964558095.1 of uncultured Isosphaeraceae bacterium. Lineage (GTDB taxonomy): Bacteria > Planctomycetota > Phycisphaerae > Phycisphaerales > SM1A02 > CAZLDF01. The sequence continues at coordinate 2,953 of CAZLDF010000352.1, forward strand.
ACCGTCGCGGGGCTCAGCGAATACCTTTGGAAACTCGAGCAGCCGGCGCATGCAGTGGCGAATCAGTATTTCGTCGGCGCGATCAACCGCGTGGGCCGCGAGAAGCCGTGGAACATCGGCGAGTTCTACGGCCAGAGCTACTTCTGCAATCCGCGAGGCCAGATCATCGCGGAAGGCCCGCGCGACAAGGACGCCGTCGTCGTCGCCGACCTCGATCTCGACATGATCCGGGAAGTGCGAAATGTGTGGCAGTTCTATCGCGATCGCCGACCGGAGAGCTATTCGCAGATCGCTCAGGCGTGAAGCGTTCACCACTGAGGGCCACGGAGCGCCACGGAGCCTGGATGTGGGGATGGTGCCTTGTCGCACGTCCATGCGTCATCCTCAGTGGCCCTCTGTGGTCCTTCGTGTTGAGTTTCTTTTGAATGACGAATGATTCGCTGACGAATGCCGATCTCGCTCCGACCACGCCGCAGCAGCGCACGTGGTCGAAGTGGCATCTCGCGGCGCTGTGGATCGGCATGGCGGTGTGCATTCCGACCTACATGATCGCCGGGAGCATGATCGAGGCGGGCATGGCATGGTGGCAGGCAGTGCTGACCGTCATGCTCGGCAACGTGATCGTGCTCGTGCCGATGATACTCAACGGTCACGGCGGGACAAAGTACGGCGTGCCGTTCCCGGTGCTCGTGCGCGCCAGCTTCGGAACAGTCGGCGCGCACGTGCCCTCCGTCGCGCGAGCGCTCGTCGCCTGCGGCTGGTTCGGAATCCAGACATGGATCGGCGGCGCTGCGATCTATCAGATCGCCGGCGCACTCGGCTGGATCGACGTCGTCGCCGATCAACAGCGAGTGATCGCATTCCTCGGGATCTCAGCGACTCAGTTCATCTGCTTCCTGTCGTTTTGGGCCGTCAATCTCTTCGTCATTCTCAAGGGAATG
>CAZLDF010000353.1:0-7027 GCA_964558095.1 uncultured Isosphaeraceae bacterium
GTGGCGTTCGAGAAATGGCGCGCGGCGGCGATGGCGGGTTCCGCGGACGCCCGCCGGCACGTGGCGGAGATCGAGGCCGCTCGAGACAAGCTGGTGACCCTGGTGGACAGCCCCGCGCGAAGCATGCAGTGCGCTCGCGCCGACGGCATGCTCGCCTACGCCCGCGGACGATACGACGTCGCGGTCGGTCACTTCGAGCGATTGCTCAAGGAATTCGACGGCCAACTCCGCGGTCGCGGCCTGCTGATCCACACGCTGCTGCTCTCGGCCAAATGCCTGGAGCAGATGGGTCAAACCGGCAACGCGCTGGAGCGCCTCGAAGATGCGATGCGCGAAATGCCCAACTCGCCTGATCTCGCGGTCGAACGCGCGCGATTGCTCTTCGCGCAACAGAAATTTGACGAGGCCGAAGCGGCGCTAAAGGAAATCCTGCGACTGATGCCCGACAACGAACAGGCCAGGCAACTGCAGGTCGCATTCGCGAACCAGCGGGCGGTGCGCGTCGGCGACGCCAGTCTGGCCGATCCCGTCGTCGCCGAAGTGATCAAGGCCCAGCAGGCGATGTCCGAAGGCGACCGGGAACGGACGCGCGGCATCCTGGTCGCCGCGACCCAGCAGTTCGAGACCGACGTGCGAATCTGGCTGGCCGCCACGCGTTTTTTCATGACGGTCGAGGAGCGCGAAGAGGCCAGGCGATGCCTCGACCGCGCCGCCGCACTGGTTCCGGACCATCCTGACGTCAGGATGCTGGACATCGTGATGCGCAACGACAGTCCGGTGGATCAGATGCTCGAAGCCCTGCGGGCTTCGTACTCGGATGAGGCGGAACTGGCGCCGCAAATCGTCATCGGAAGCGAGCGCACGGCCATGCAGTACGAGGATCGACTGCAACAGTTGCGAGCCCGCGCGGTTCCGCAGGACGCGCAGGAGAAGCAAAAGCTCGACGAGGCGATCGCGCGCACCGAGCGCATTCTGAATCAAGCGCGGCAGGTGCTCGCGGAATACCGGCCCAAGGCCGAGGCGTTGAACCCCAACAGTCCGGCGCTGCTCGAGCACCGCTTCATCGAGGCCGTCGCTCGACAGGACTGGTCCGCGGCGCAGGCCGTCGTGACGCGCGCCAAGGAACAGAATCTCGATCAGGTCAACGGACGGTTCTATGAGGGCAGGCTGAACTTGGCGCGGGGCGAGTTCCGCCGCGCTGCTGAGGTGCTCGAGGAAGCCGTGGCGATCCGGGACTTCTCCGCGATCGGCTGGCGCGGCCTCGGCGTCGCCTATCGAGAACTGGGCGAACTTCGCGCCAGCGAGCGCGCGTTCGAACGTGCGTATCAGGCCAACCCCGCTGATCCCGAAGTCATCAAGGCCTACGCGGACGTGCTGCTGCTGCGCGACAACCAGGCGCAGGCGCTCCTCCTGGCCCGGGAAGCCAGGCGACTGCAGCCCTATGACACCCGAGTGCGGGAAGTCTGGTTGCGGCTGGAAGCCTCCAACGGCGACAAGGCGGCCGCGATGAAGGAGCGGCGGCAAATCTTCGCCGACGAGCCCACAAACGTCGAAAACGCCGTGCAGCTTCTGGGCATGCTCGGCAACGCCGAACCCTCGCGCGAGTGGATTCTCGACGACACCGGCCAGCCGCGGTTCAGCGACGTGCGCTGGGCGCAGATGACGCCGACGCAGCAGCAGGGCGCGCTGACCAACCTGCGCAAAGCCTGGGAGGCCGAGAGCGCGAAGCTGCTCGATGCCGTGCGCGCGGAACTCGGCGATTCGCTCGAGTTCGCCGTCGTGAAGTCCTCGCAGCTTCGCTCCATGGGAAGAGTTGCGGACGGGCTGGAGGTCGTTCGCAGCTTCGTTCAGAAGACCCCCGAGCCAAGCCGCACGCTCGACATGCTGCTGGCGCTGGCGGAATACGAGGCCAACATGGGCCTCGCCGACCAGGCGCTGGCGACGCTCGGTCAGGCCAAGCCCGCCGACGATGCGCAGGCGATAACGCTCGACGCCGCCATCGGCCGCCTGTACGTCAGCCAGGACAGGCTGGAGGAGGCTTTGCCGCACTTCCGGCGCGTCGCGGCCAAACAGGATGACCGGGAATCGAAGCTCCGCGTTGTCGAGCTGCTGACAAATCTCGAGCGATACGAAGAAGCCGGCGAGCAATTGCGAGCGATCATCGGCCGCAACAAGGCCGACTACGTCGAAACCGTGCTGATGGCGCGCGTCTCCGAAGGCCTCGGATACCAACTTCACCAGGCAGGCCGCACACGCGAGGCGCAGGCCAAGTTCGGCGAGTTCCGCGACCTCCTGGACACCGCGGAGAAGCTCGATCCCACCAACGTCGAAACGCAGATTCGCTGGGCGGACTTTCTGCTGCGGCGCTATGACCAGACCGCGGAGCGGGAACTGCTCGACGAAGCCTTGAAGGTTTCGACCCGCGCCGAAGAGATGCGCGCCGGCACCATTCAGGTTCCGCTGATTCGGGCGAACGTCTATCAGCGGCTCGGCGACGCGGAACGCGCGGTGAACGAGCTGGAACGCGCGCTCGGGCGAGCGCCGGCCGCCACGAGCGTCCGGCGGCTGCTTGTCGAGCTGCTCATCCAGGACGGGCAGTTCGATCGCGCAGCGAACCTGATCGCAGAGGCGATCGAACGGAACCCCACGATCGCGGATTGGTACGACCGACTGGGCGATGTGAACCTGAAGAAACGCGACATCGTCGCGGCGCGGCAAGCCTTCGAACAGGCCTACGCGCTGGATGGAAGCGTGAAGCAGCTCGTGAAGCTCGTCGAGTCGTGCCTCGTCGGGTCGCCACCCGACGAAGCGCGGGCCTTGGCCTTGCTGCGGGAGCACGCCGACCAGTTCCAGGCCCATCCCTTGTTGCAGATTCACTACGCGCAGGGTTTGCGACTTGGCGACAAGCGGGACGATGCGATGGAGCAGATGAAGCAGTCCTTCGCGACGCTGACGGAGCGGTCGGCCGCCAGCAGCGCCATGCCCGCGGAGTGGCGCGCGTGGTTCCTGACCATCCCCGCCATGTATGAAGCGCGCCACGCCGAAGAGGTCGAGCGGCTCGTCGGCGAGCTTTCCAACGGGTCGCCCTCGGCCGCATCGCTCTTCTGGCTCGGCCGCCTCTGGGGCAACTCCGCGGACAGCAGCAGCCTGGCCCACGCGGTCGAATTGCTCAGTCAGGCGATCGAGCGGTGGCCCGAATCATGGCGCGCTGAACTGCACCAGCTTTATCTGGACCTTGGCGGGCTGCAGTATCGGCTGAGCCAGGTCTCCGACGCCGTCGCATCCTTCGAACGGGCAGTCGAGTTGAAGGCGGATAACGCCGAGGCAATGAACAACGTGGCGTACCTGCTCGTAACCGAGGAACAGGACCCCGTCAAAGCCCTGCGATACGCCCAGCGGGCCGCCGAGTTGCGGCCCGGGGACGCGGCGATCCTGGACACCCTCGGCTGGGTGTACTTCAAGCTTCGTGAATTTGAAGACGCCCGTGTGCACCTGCAGCGCAGCCTTGATCGGAGAGAGACGATGGATGCTCACCTTCACATGGTGCAGGTCTGCATCGAGATCAACGAGTGCGATCGAGCGAGGTCCCACCTGCGTAGGGCGGAATCCATGGCCGCCACGGACGCGACCAAAGCGCAGGTGCGCGACATCCAGAACCTGCTGGAGGATCGCTGCGGAGGCTGAGCCACTCGGGCCGTCTCACCGCGCCACACCAACGACATGCGTGCTCGACCGCCAGACTGGGAGAGATTCCGATGACCAGACTCGCCACACGACGTGAGATTCGACCGGCCGCGGCGGCCGTGCGTGCGCCGACCCGCGCGGGCGGCGCGAATGTCGATCCGCTGCGCGTTCTTCGGCGCCACAAACTGGCCCTGCTGATTTCCGGCTTTCTGGGCGGCATCCTCGGCGCCGGCGCGTTCCTCGTGCTGCGACAGTACGCCCCGCTCTACACCGGCCAGGTGCTGTTCGAGATCACCGCCGGGATTCAGGAAGCGCAGGATATCGGGGTCGGCGACATCACGAGCGAGGACATCGTCACCCGCATCGCCACGACCGAAACCTACGTGCTGACCGGCCGCGAGGTGCTTTCCGACGCGGTGAGCAGCCTGGAAATCGAGGAAACGGAATGGCACAAGCAGTTCCTCAAGCCCGACGGCTCGTGGGACCGTGACGCGGCCGTGGACGACCTCGTGGAGAACGTGCGCGCCAAGCCGCTGCGCGGAACGAATCTCTTCGCTGTGACGTGGACCGCGTCGGTCGCGGCGGATGTGCCGACGGTGCTCAACAACATCGAGCGAGCCTACACCAGTCGGAGCAAGGCGAGACACCAAAGCGTCTATAACGACAATATCCAACTGTTCCGCGGACAACTCGATCAGTCCAACCGCGACCTGGAAAATCTGAACGAGGAAATCTCGCTGTACATTCAGGACAAAGGCCTGACCAACCTCAACGACCTGCGCTTCTCGTCGTTGCAGGTGAGTCTGGATCACATCGCCGCCCAGTTGCAGACGGAAATGTCGGCGTACACGTCCGCGCAGACGCGCTTCCAGCAGATCGCCAACAAATTGCAGGGCGCCGTCGAGCCCACGGCGGAAGACGAACTCGCGGCGAAGAATCACCCCGACGTGCGCATGCTCGAGCAGGAAATCATCATCCTCAACCGCGAGCTTCGCATCGCCTCGGAAAAATTCAACGAAACGCATCGGGACATCGGAAGTCTCACGAAGCGCCTGGCAGCGACGATCGAGGAGCGCGATCTCCTGCTCGAGCAGAAGATCAGGGCCGCGCTCGATGCGCAGCTCAAGGTGATGGGCGACGAGCAGGAGCGCCTGCGCAAGTCCATCGAAGCCCTGGAGGCGGAAGGCAAGCAAAAGCAGGAGGAGCTTCAAAAGCTCGCGGCGGATTATTCCAAGTACGAGGCCATGAACAATCGCCGCAGCCACCTGGAAGAAGCTCGCGATGAATTGCTGGGCCTGATCAGCCAGGTGCGCATGATGCGCCTGCGCGCCGATGCGGCGCGCGTGCACACGGCGCAGAAAGCGCTGCTTCCCCGCGAGATGTCCTTTCCCAAGCCGGAAGTCATCATTCCGCTGGGCGCCGTGCTCTGCCTGGGTCTGACGCTCGGCGTGATCTTCCTCCGCGAGCTCACCGACCAGCGCGTCAAGAGTGCCAGCGACCTGCTCGTGCTGCCCGGCGCCAACGTGCTGGGCGTCATTCCCGAACTCGAGGAAGATCCCACGCGCGTGGAAGCGGCCGAGCTTGCGGTGCGGCGATCACCCAACAGCATCATCGCCGAGGCCTATCGCCAGACCTCCGCGGCGATCTGCCGCGCCATGGACCGCACCGGCTCGCAGACGCTGGTGCTGCTCAGCGGCCTGCCCGGCGCGGGCTCGACGACGATCGCGACGAATCTCGCCGCCGCCGCATCCGCCGCCGGCAAGCGAGTGCTCCTCGTCGATGCGAATTTCCGTCGGCCGCGGCTGCTCGAAGCCCTGGGGCTCTCCAACGATCGGCCGGGGCTCGGCGACCTGCTCGCCGGCGCCGCGACGCTCGAATCCGTCATCGTGCACGACGACTCGAGCGTTGACATTCTTCCCGCGGGTACGCCGGCCAATCGAATCTTCGAACAGTTGAGCAACAGCCGGTTCGACAACCTCATCGGAGAGCTGCGCGCGACGTACGACCTGATCGTCTTCGACGCTCCACCCGCGGTCGTCGCCGGCGACTCGATCGTGCTCGCCAACAAGGTGGACGCCGCCGTCCTCGTCGTGCGCGCCAACCAGGAGCAGCGAGGACTCGTGTCGCGCCTGATCCACCAGATCACGGACGCTCGCAGCGAGCTGATCGGCCTCGTGCTCAACCGGCCGCGCGGCACGGCGGGCGGTTACTTCAAGAAGAACTACGCCGCGATGGCTGAATACAGCGTGCAGGAGTCCTAGCAGCATGCAGGCGCTTGCCGCGCAGCATCCACAGGTCCCCGCGGGCGGCGCCGGTCTCGGAGTGACGTGGCCGTGAATGCCGCTGCGCGATCTCATCGATGCAGCCTCGTCACCGGCGGATGCGGCTTCATCGGGTCGCACCTCGTCGAGCACCTGCTGCGGCGCGGCGACCGCGTGATCGTGATCGACGATCTCTCCACCGGTCGCCGCGACAATCTCAGCCACCTGCCCGCAGCGCAGCTTCATTTCATCCACGGCACGGTCGCCGCCGGCCTGGCGCAACTGCGCCCCGACGCCGTGACGGAGATTTACCATCTGGCGGCGGCGGTGGGCGTGCGGCTGGTGATCGAGCAGCCGGTGCACACGATCGAAACCAACATCCACGAAACGGCCGAGTTGCTGCGCTTCGCCGCCAAGGCCCGCACGCCGACGCTCATCGCGTCTTCGTCGGAAGTCTATGGCAAGAGCACTCACACGCCGTTCCGCGAAGACGACGACGTGGTGTACGGCCCGACCGTGTACAGCCGCTGGTCGTATGCGTGTTCCAAGGCGATCGACGAATACCTCGCGCTGGCGCATCACCGCGATGCGGGCGTGCCGGCGGTGATCGTCCGCTTCTTCAACACGGTCGGGCCGCGCCAGATCGGCCGCTACGGCATGGTGCTGCCGCGCTTCGTCGAGGCCGCGCTCGCCGGACGACCGCTGGAAGTGCACGGCGACGGGCAGCAGATCCGCTGCTTCTGCGATGTTCGCGACGTCGCGCCCGCCCTGCCGCGGCTGTTGGGCCATCCCGCGTGCGCCGGGCGTGTGTTCAACCTGGGAAGCAATCGCGTCATCAGCATTCAACAACTGGCCGAATTGGTTCGCCAGACGCTCGACAGCCCGTCGGACATTCGATACGTCAGCTATGAAGAGGCCTTCGGGCGCGATTTCGACGACCTGCGCGTGCGCCAGCCCGATCTGACGCGCATCCGCCAGGCCATCGGGTTCGAGCCGCGCATTGCCCTCGAGCAGACGATCGCGGACCTTGCGGCGTGGATCGGGCGCGGCGCGGCGGCGGCCGGCGCGGAGGCGCGCGCATG
>CAZLDF010000354.1:0-2510 GCA_964558095.1 uncultured Isosphaeraceae bacterium
AACATGTCGGCGCTCACGATGAACGTGCGGTCGCCCGGCGGCCGCTCGCGCAGTTCGATCTTGCCGGCGCTTCGCAGCGCCTCATCCATCGCGTTCCACGTGAGCGTTTCCTCGACCATGCGCGCCAGGTCTTCGCGCGCACGGATCACCGATGGATACGTTTCAGGGTTCCCGCGCAGCGCCAGCAACTGGCTTCGCGTCATCGTGACCGTTGTGTGATCGAAGATGCCCGGGACCTCGACCGGCCGATCGGAAACGGTTTGCGGCGCCGACGCCACCTGCCCCGTCGCCGGCGTCGTCGTCACCGTGTCGAACATCACCAGCACCAGGCTCGTGCGCCCCTCGCGGCGATAGATATCGACCGCCGCCTGATGCGCGGTCACGTCCGTCTCGATCAGCCCCTTGCCGTCGGTCTTCGCCGCGACGACGCGCAGCAGAAGAATCCGAGTGTCGGCGTCTGAATCGACGGGGTCTTCCTCGACGCGGATCTCATCCGCATAAATCTGAAGGTTGCCCATCGTGAACGGCCGGCCCTGGCGGATCGACACCTCGAACAGCCGCGCCACGTCCGTTGCGATCGTCGCCTGCATCAGCGTGTAGAACTTCGGGATGATCCACTGCGTAAGCGCGAGCATGACGATCGTCAGCGCGATCCCCAGGCCGAGGATCGGCCGCAGCAGCCGCTGATAGCTCACCCCGCACGCCGCCGCTGCGACGATCTCGTTCTCGCTCGCCATGCGGTTGAGCGTGATGGTCGCGGCGAACCCGGCGGCAAAGGGCAGCGCGAACTGCAGCATCGGCACCATCGCCAGGCTGATGTACTTGATCGTCTGCGACGCCGACAGCAGGTTGTTGTCCGTCAGCGGCTTGATGGCGGCGCCGAACGCCGTCACCGTCACCAGCACCCCCGCGGTGAGCGCGAAGGCTTTGAGCAGATCGCGCAGGATGTACCACGAGAGCAGCCGCGGCATGAACGGGACATTATCGCGATGTCCGCGCTTTGGGCCAACCGCGGGTACGAGACGAAAGAACCCCGGCGACTGGCCGGGGTTCTGTGCGTTCCAAATTCGACTCGGGGTTGGTCTGCTCACTGCCCGCTGCTGAATGCGGCGTACTCCTCAATGCCTTCCCCGGAGAGCAATCCGCTGCCGCCGAAGAGCTTGCCCTTGGGCACCGCGAACTGGCCGATGAGGATTCGATATCCCGTCGAGCCGCCCGGCACGGGCGTCGCGCCGCCGAGCTTGTACCACGCCACGTTCGTCGCGAAGACGTTCTGCGACAGGTTGATCGTGCCGATCACCTGCACCCCGCCCCCCCCGTTCGTCGCCGGGCCGAGCGTGATCCACGTGTCGCATGCAAGTTCAGGATGCGTCTCGAACAATGACACGTCCGGCGGCAGATTCGAACCACTGGCGTGGTTGTAGAAAGTCCCCGCCTTGTTCTGAATCACCAGTTGCAGGTCTTCCTCATCGAAACTGCTGACCGCGTCGAGCGAGTCGGTTTCGTTCTCGACTTCGACATAGACGCGATAGACGGTGTAATTGGCGCTGAACCCCGGCCACATCGCGGCGACCTCCGCCGCGCCGTCGGTCACGACGTCGCCGCGCTCGTCGATATAGCCGTTGGGGAAGGTGACCTCTTCGACGGCGACCATCGAATTGAGGGGGGGGGCGGATTGCGGGTTGCAGGTCAAGCCGAATTGCGTGATGACGACGAGCAGGTCGCCGACGGTGACGACGCCGTCGGGTTCGCCATCGCCGGGTCCGGTGACGTCGCACGAACCGGGTCCGCCGAACTGTGAGACAGCGGCGACAACGTCGGCGATGGTGACGGTGCCGTCGCCGGAGCCGTCCGCTTCGCAAACGACGTAGCAATCGCCCTGCGGCCGCGGCGAGCAGGTCTCGCAACTGTCGGGAATGCCGTTGAGATTGTCGTCGCAGGCTTCGCCGGCGCGAATTTCGCAGAGGTCGAGCTTGCCGTTGTCGTTGCAGTCGAAGGTGAGGTACGAGCCTTCGACGTATTCGTAACTCTCGAACATCTCCTGAAGGTCATACTTCTCGTCGAGTTCCGACAAAGGCGGGTCTTGCCCGCACTCGGGGACATTTTGCAGGTTCTGCATTGCGAATTGGATGGCAGCAGCGTCCAACTCGTTCACATATCCATCGGGCAGAGGGCGAGAATCAAGAGAAAGCAAGCTGTCACCCACCACATCCGCGGTGCAGTCCGTGCATGAATTCTGGCCGCTATAGCCACTCGAGTAAGCGACGAGATCCGCCCCAGAGATCTCGCAATCCGCCTGTCCGGGCACAAGCACATTCCCCGATCCTTCCCCAGTTGCAGAGAATCTCCGCGACATCAAGCGCGTCCAGATCCCCATCGCCGTCTCCATCAATGCGGTGGGTGGCGCGCCCGCAATTGACCATGCGCCAGAGTGTGTACAAGTCCTGTTCGTTGACGACGCGGTCGAAATGCAGTTCGCCCGCCCAGCCTTCATAGCCAGTGATCGGTTC
>CAZLDF010000355.1:0-5240 GCA_964558095.1 uncultured Isosphaeraceae bacterium
CGCTCGGTGCTCAGGCAGGGATCCATCTTGACGGTGGTCACGAGTTGAATGTTCTCAGCGGGGCCGCGGCGCGGGCCCGCGAAGCAACGGACGAATAGAGTCGCCGTATGCTAGGGAATCGGCCGGGGCACTTCCAGCCGCCCCGCGGCGGAGCGTTGCACAGGTTCTCTCGCCTGCGGTTGGTTCTTCGGCCTCACCGGGACGGGGGGCCGAAGAATCGACGGCGCCAGGCGATACACTCCGTTCTGTCAGGCGTTCTGAGTCGCCCCGCGAGCACACGGCGTATGCATCGGCGTCACCGAATCGGATTCTGCAGTTGGAGCGTGCGGCCGCGAACGCCGGCTGACCTCCTGCTCACCGCGCGGAAGCTCGCCATCGACGCGATTCAACTGGACCTGCGGCCGCTGGTGGACGCACAGCCCGCCTGGGCCGGCGCCGTCGCCGAACTTCGCAATGAAGGCTTGACGATCCTCAGCGGCATGATGGCGGCAATCGGCGAGGACTACTCGACGCTCGATTCCATCGCCCGCACGGGGGGCCTGCGGCTCGACGAAACCTGGCCCGAGAACCAACGCCGTTTCGAGCGCGCCGCGAACATCGCCGCGGAGAACGAACTACGTCTCGTCACGTTTCACGCAGGATTTCTGCCCGAGGATCGCGATGAGTCGCAGCGGCGGCGGATGCTTGAGCGACTTCGAGAGGTCGCGGGATTCTTCGACGCAGCGAACGTCGCGATCGCGTTGGAAACGGGTCAGGAGACCGCGCAGACGCTGCTTGAAGTCTTCGAGGAACTCGACTGCCCCAACGTCGGCGTCAACTTCGACCCCGCGAACATGGTCCTTTATGGCAAAGGCGACCCCGTCGAATCCCTGCGCCGACTCGCCCCGCTCGTGAAGCAGATTCACATCAAGGACGCGGTGGCGACGCAGGAACCGGGCACGTGGGGCCGCGAAACGCCGGTCGGCCGCGGCGAGGTCGATTGGCCCGCGTTCTTCGACATCGCCTGCGCGATCGACCCGCCCGTCGATTTCGTCATCGAGCGCGAAGCGGGCGTCGATCGGCTCGATGACATCCGCGCCGCGAGTGAACTTGTGCAGGAGCATCTCAATCGATGCGCGACGGTGAAATGAAATCTCAGTCGGCACAGTGGCACAGGCGTTGGGGGGCCGCCTGTGATCGCCTCTTCGGCCTCGAAGGCCGAAGAGGCGATACCGGACGGCAATCCGCGTCATTGGCGCTCACATCGCTGTTATGCATCGCATGCATCGTCGTCCTCAACGGCTGCTTCGCCAGCCGCCTGGCCGACGTGCCCGATGTCGATCACAGTTCCGGCACGTACGCGCGCTACGCCGTGGCGGCGGACCACCCACAGGCGTCCTGGGCCGGCGCGCTGATGCTCGAGATGGGCGGCAACGCCGTCGATGCCGCCGTCGCCACCAGCTTCGCGCTCTCCGTCGTGCGCCCATACGCCTGCGGCATCGGCGGCGGAGGATTCATGCTCATCCACGTCCCGCCGCGCGACGGACAACCGGCGCAAGCGATCGCGATCAACTATCGCGAAACCTGTCCTGCCGCGATCGACCGCGACTACTTCGTGCGCTTGCGCTCGCTCGGGATCGACGACGCCAGCCGCTATGGCGCGCACGCCGTCGCCGTGCCGGGCACCGTCGCGGGACTGCTGTATGCGCTGGAACACTACGGCACGCTTGATCGCCGCATCGTGATGACGCCCGCCATACTCATGGCGCGGCATGGGACGTTGCTCGACAAGCACGCTCGCCAGGCGATGGATGAAATCAACGCCCGAGGAATCGAACATTCGGACCTCGTCGCGGACGTGCTCGATACATTCGATCGCATCCCCGAAGATCGGCACTGGTTGGCGGCTGCGATGACTCGCAGCAACTCGCAGCAGGAACATGCGCTCGATCTCATCGCCGAGCACGGCGCCGACGCCTTCTACCGCGGCGAAATCGCCGATGCCATCGTCGCGCGAATCAGCGAACTCGGCGGAGCGATCACGCACCAGGACCTCGCCAACTATCAGGTCAGCGTCACCGAACCGCTGCGCGCATCGTTCGCCGAATACGAACTGCTCACCATGCCCCCGCCCAGCAGCGGCGGAATCGCATTGCAGCAGATCCTCGGCCTGTTCGCGCGGCGGTTCGATCGAATCGAGCCTCCCGCGCAAGACTCCGCCGACTATGTCCACCTCCTCGCCGAGTGCTTCAAGCACGCCTTCGCCGATCGCGCCGAGTGGCTTGCCGATGAAGCCTTCGTCGATGTGCCGATCGCTCGTCTCACGAGCGATGCATACCTCGATGAACTGGCGGCGCGAATCGATCCCTCTCGTTCGCTCGACCGATTCGACTACGGCTCAGTCACGCCCGCCGGCGACGACGGGGGCACCAGCCACTTCTGCGTCATCGACCGCGACGGCATGGCTGTCGCCTGCACCGAGACCATCAACCTCGAATTCGGTTCGCTCGTCGTCGTCCCCGGCTGTGGCTTCGCGCTCAACAACCAGATGGACGACTTCACCACGATCCCCGGCGAGTCCAACTACTTCGGCCTCAAACAATCCGACCGAAACCTGCCGCAGCCGGGCAAGCGGCCGCTGAGCAGCATGTCGCCGACGATCGTGCTCAAGGACGGCAAGGCCGTTCTCATCGCCGGTTCCTCCGGCGGGCCGCGCATCATCACCGCCACGGCGCAGTGCATCCTCGACTGCCTCGTGTTCGACCTGACGCCCCACGACGCTGTCGGTGCGCCGCGGTTTCATCACCAATGGATGCCGGATGAACTGCGGTTCGAGCCACTGTGGAAAGACGAATCCGTCAGACGCGAACTGGAATCACGCGGCCACGTGATCGGCGAGCAGAAGACCGTCGGCAACGTGCAGATGATCCATGTGCGCGACGGCGTCATCCACGCCGCGAGCGATCCGCGAACCGGCGGCGCGCCAGCCGGCCACTGAGCAATCTTCCTCTCACTTTCTCTCCTTTTGGGAGAGGACTGGGTTGAGGGGCGTGCGTCGTGCAAGTTCGCAAGCTCACGCTGTGCCAACAGCGTAGAATCCCGACGGAACAGCATCGAGAACGGCTATGCCCACCTACGTCTATCAGACAATCAACGACGACGGCAGTGATGGCGAAACCTTCGAAGTCGTTCAGAAGATGTCCGACCCGCCGCTGACGAAGCACCCGCAGACGGGCAAGCCGGTCCGGCGCGTTCCGCAGGCGCCGCACGTCGCCGGGCAATGGTCCGACAGCGCCGCCAAAGGCAAGCTGGGTGATAAGAACCTCGATCGGCTCGGCTTCACGAAGTACCAGAACGTCGGCGGCGGTCACTTCGAGAAGCGCGCGGGGTCGGGACCCGATCGCATCAGCGCCGACTGAGCGAGTCCCCAAGCATCGAATCGCCGCGGCGTCCTGCTCGCATGCGATCGACGGCCGCCTCCTATCATTTCATTCGTCGCTGGGCTGAGGCGCGCGGCGATCGACGAACAATGACCGATCCTCTCCCCGGCATTCTGCTTCTGGACGGCGCGACGGGCACCGAGCTGGCGGTTCGCGGCTTCGACACCGCCGGCCCGTCGTGGACGGCGCTCGCCAACGACGCAGCGCCGCAGCTTGTCGAGCGCATCCACCGCGACTATCTCGAGGCGGGCGCCAGCGCCATCACGGCGAACACGTTTCGCACGCACGCGCGGTCGCTGGCGAAAGTCAATGGCGCCGGCCGCGCGCGGGAGCTGACGATCCGCGCGGTTGAAATCGCACAAACCGCCCGCGACGCGGTGAATCCGCAGGCGATTGTCCTTGGCTCGGTCGCGCCGCTCGAAGATTGCTACGAACCCGACCGCGCGCCGGACTTCGACACCTGCGCTCGCGAGCACGCACAAATGATCTCGCATCTCATGGAGGCGTGTGCCGACCGGATTCTGCTCGAAACGATGAGTTCGCAGCGCGAGGCGTCCGCAGCGATGCATGCGGCGGCCGAGCTGGCGCCGGGAAAATGGTGCGTCAGTTTCGTCACGACGCACGAGGGGCCGCCCGGGCGGATCATGCACGGCGAGCCGATGATCGACCTGTTGCCGCAGCTTGCGCTTGCCTGGGCGGTGGGGGTGAACTGCATCGCCGCGACGCACGTGCGGTCGCAGGTGCAGCTCCTGCGGCGGATGCTGCCCGAAAGCGTTCGCGTCATGGCCTACGCGAACACGAGCTTCATCGACGACGACGGCAGCTTTCGCGACAGCGACGCGACGGACCCGCGGCGCTACGCCGAGTATGCGATGCAGTGGCTCGACGGCGGCGCGAGCATCATCGGGGGCTGCTGCGGCACGACGCCCGCGACGATCGAGGCGGTGGCATCGGCGCTGGCTGGGCGAGGCTTTGCGCCGCTGAAGCCCGGCGCGAACGCGGGGCAAAGCCGCGAAGGCTGAGGATCGAACTCATGCTCCAGAAGGTCAATTGTGTGCTGCTGGTCATCGTGGTGCTGGCCGTCGTGGGCCTGGGCATTGAAGCCGCGATGTCTCGACGGCGTTCTTCGCTCACCATCCGCGAACTGACGAATACGCTCGCTGACACCACGCGGGCACTGGAGCAAGCGCGATCCGCGACGCTCGAAAACGACCGGCAGGCGCGGGAAGTCGCAGACATGGTCTCCATGCTGGATGAGAGCGTGGCGACGCTGAAGGAATCGAGGACTGCTGACCAGGCGGCGTCCGAGCGCGCCGAATCGCAGGCTTTGACCGAGTTTCTGCAGCAGCTTCTGATCGCCGCGGACATCGCCGATCGATCGAACGGCGCATCGACGCGCCAGACGCTCATCCACCAGGCGCTTCGGCACGCGGACGAAATCGCCGCGACCGATCCCGAGACCGCGGCGACCATCCGGTCCGCGATGGAGCGGTTCCTAGCGCAAGCGGAGGACGGAGCCGCGGCAGGTGCGCCCGCGAGCGGGGAAGCCGCACGTGAAGCAGCGGTGCGCCGCGCTTCGCCCTATCCCGCGCTGCGGTGGATCGACGAGCTTCCTTACGTGCGCTGGGACGGGCCGTGGTACCAGGTGCTCAAAATCGACGACATCCCGATCGAGGACATCTTCGCCTTCTGCGAGCTGCAATACCCCGGCGAAGCTCGCAAGCGCTTCAGCGAAGAGCTCGTACAAGTGCTCACTGACATGGGCCCTCAGCCGGGCGACACCGTATCGCTGCGTTTGAAGGAACGGGAAACCGGCTCCAT
>CAZLDF010000356.1:0-3567 GCA_964558095.1 uncultured Isosphaeraceae bacterium
CGCTTCGAACTCCGCGGCGCAGGTATCCACGAGCTTATAGACCGGCTCGATGCCCAGCTTCTTGCGATGCGCCCGCACCGCCATGATTGAATCGCTGGTGATGTCGCCCAGGTACACCATCGCAAGCTGCGGATCGCTGTACCCAAGCTGCTTCGCGCGGAACAACAACTCACGCGGAATGTCCTCCAGTCGCACAAACGAAAGCAGCTCCTCCTCGAACTCGACAAGCTGCTTCCATTGATCGAGAAACCACCGGTCGATGCGCGTCAACTCGTGAATGCGGTCGATCGACCAGCCCATCTTCATCGCGTAGCGCACGAAGTAGATTCGCCCCTGGCTCGGCACGCTGAGCTTTCGCACGAGCTTGTCCTCGGGGACCGGGAATTCCATGTCCCCTCCCCCCCTCGGTCGTGTGCGCTTCTTTTTGCTTTTGCGAGGTTCATCAGGTTCTTCAGACGGAGCAAGCTCCGTCTGCCGATCGGAGTCGCGCTTCCACTTCAACCATGCATCCTGCTTATCGAGCCCGAAGCCGAAGCGCTTGACTTCCATCGAACGGATCGCCTTCTGGAAGCTCTCCTTGAACGTGCGGCCGATGCTCATCGCCTCCCCCACGCTCTTCATCTGCGTCGTCAGCGTCTCGTCGGCTTCGGGGAACTTCTCGAACGTCCACCGCGGCATCTTCACGACGACGTAATCGATCGAGGGCTCGAAGCACGCGCTCGTCGTCCCCGTGATGTCGTTGCGCAATTCATCCAGCGTGTACCCCACCGCGAGCTTCGCAGCGATGCGCGCGATGGGAAAACCCGTCGCCTTGCTCGCAAGGGCCGATGACCGACTCACGCGCGGGTTCATCTCCACGACGATCATCTCGCCGTTGACCGGGTTCACCGCGAACTGCACGTTCGACCCGCCGGTATCGACCCCGACGGCGCGCAGGATCGCCAGCGCCGCGTCGCGCATGCGCTGGTATTCCTTGTCCGACAGCGTCAGGATCGGCGCGACGGTGATCGAATCGCCCGTGTGCACGCCCATCGGGTCGATGTTCTCGATGCCGCAGACGACCACGCAGTTGTCGTTGCGGTCGCGAACGACTTCGAGCTCGTATTCCTTCCAGCCCAGGGCCGATTCGTCGATGAGCACCTGGCGGATCATCGAAGCGTCCAGCCCCGCGCGGACGATCGTTTCGAATTCCTCCTGGTTGTACGCGATTCCCCCGCCCGTGCCGCCGAGCGTGTACGCGGGACGAACGATCGCCGGCAGACCGATGACTTTCAGGAACTCGCGCGCGTCTTCGATCGTCGTGACGGTTTGCGCCCGCGCTTGGCGCAGGCCGCAGGAATCGACGACCTTGCGGAACGCCTGACGGTCCTCGGCTCTCTGGATGACGTCGCGCTTGGCGCCGATCATCTCGATGTTGAACTTATCAAGCGTGCCGTCGTCGAAGAGCGCGCAGGCGCAGTTGAGGGCCGTCTGCCCGCCGAGCGTGGGCAGCAGCGCGTCGATCGGCGTGCCGCGCTCCTTCTCCAGTGCGATGATCTTGCGCACCGCGTCGGGCGTGATCGGCTCGATGTAGGTCCGGTGACTGAACGCCGGATCGGTCATGATCGTCGCGGGATTGGAGTTGACGAGGACGACGCGGTAGCCCTCCTCGATGAGGGCCTTGCACGCCTGCGTGCCGGAATAGTCAAACTCGCATCCCTGGCCGATGACGATGGGCCCGGAGCCGATGATCAGGATCGTGTGAATGTCATCGCGGCGGGGCATGCAAAGTCTCCCTCTCCCGTTCGGAGAGGGTCGGAGTGAGGGATCGCAACTTCCTTGTAGCGCGCAGCATCCTGCACAGCATATGTCGGCGCGTTCCACGGCTCAATCGCGCCGTCGAAAGACCCAGTCCGCCGCTTGCGTCTTCGCAGTGTCCGTCTCGCGCATCCGCTCGATACATTGACGCAATCCCCCGCAGCCTGCACAGTACGCCGCACATGGATGTGCCCTTTGTCCTGTTTCTGATCCTCATGCTCTGGTTCGTGCCCGTCGCCGCCGGCTGGGCGGCGGTCTGGTGGCTCCGCGGGATCGCCCCCGGCGGCAACGCCATGATCGGCCTGCTGTGGATCGGCACGCGACTGCTCGCCCGATTCATCCATAGCACCCGCTACACCGGCGTCGAGCACATCCCGCCTCGCGATCACGCCGGCGGCCTGATCGTCATCTCCAATCACACCGGCGCCGTCGATCCCCTGCTCATCCAGGCACGCTGCCGCTTCTTCATCCGCTGGATGATGGCCTTCGAGATGATGGACTCCGCGCTGAACGTGGTCTGGGAGCACGGCAACATCATTCCCGTCGATCGTTATCGATCCGATCCCGCATCACTCCGCGAAGCCCTGCGCCACGTCAAACACGGCGGCGCGCTCGGCATCTTCCCCGAAGGCCGCATCGTCAACCCGCCAAGGCAGGTGCGCCCGTTCTATCCGGGGGCGGGACTCATCATCGCCCGCTGCCGCGTGCCGGTGCTGCTGGTCTGGGTCAGCGGCACGCCCGACGCGACCGACATGATGGGCAGCATCCTCAGGCCCAGCCACGCACACGTGCACTTCGTCGGCATGTTCGACTTCAAGGACGAAGACGACCCCAAAGCAATCATCAACACGCTGCGGCAGAAGATCGCCGATCTCAGCGGCTGGCCGATCAATGACGAAGAACTGCGCCCCGGCGGCACCAGCGGCGGCGAGGGCAACATGCCCCCGCCTCGGAAGAAGAAACCACGCAGACACTGAAGCACGGGGGGATTGGTGATGCGGTGATGGGGTGAGCGATGATGAAAATGCACGCCTGATCACTCACTCACCAACACCTTCACTCCCTTCTCCGTGTCTCCGTGCCTCCGTGGTAAACTCCCCCCATGATCAGCCGCATCGAAGGTGAACTGGTCCGAATCGGCAACGGCCGGGCGCTGCTGCGCTGCGACGCCATCACCTATGAACTGTTCATTCCCGCAGCCGACGAGATGCGACTTTCCAGCGACGGCGGCCGAACCGCCGCGTTCCACACCCTGCACTACCTGGAAAGCCAGTCGCAGGGCGCTTCGTTCATTCCCCGGCTGGTGGGCTTTTCGACGACGGAAGATCGCGCGTTCTTCGAGCTGTTCACCACCGTCAAGGGCCTGGGCGTTCGGAAAGCCCTTCGCGCGCTGCAGCTTCCCTTCACGACCATCGCCGCGGCGATCGCGGCGCGCGACACCGCCCTGCTCACCAGCCTGCCCGAGATCGGCAAGCGCACCGCCGAGACTATCATCGCGGAACTCTCCGGCAAGGTTGATCGCTTCATCACCGAGGTCTCGCCGATTTCCGCCGCGGGAACCGAGCCCGGCCGCGTCGATGTCAAGCTCGGCCTCGTTCGCGATGCGGTGCGCGTGCTCACGCAGCTCGGCGAGCCGCCGCTGACGGCGCGCATGCTCGTCGATCGCGCGCTGGCAAGCGATGCCTCGCTCGAAACGCCCGAAGACCTCGTCGCCGCCGCGTTTCGATTGAAGGAATAGTCGAAACCGCCGCAAGCCGCGTTTAGCGAGCG
>CAZLDF010000357.1:0-8366 GCA_964558095.1 uncultured Isosphaeraceae bacterium
TGCTACGACTAGATTCCTGACGCAGCGGGCGATGTCGATCGGCGTTGCCGGCGGCCTTGCGATCCTCGCAATGGCGCTGAGCGCGAACCTGGCGATCGCCGGGAAAGAGCCGGTCAAGTCGAAGGGCGACGAGGCAAGCCAGGGCGCCGGAGGCGCTGTGAACAAGGGAGCGAACGAAAGCCGCGGCGTGGGCGTCGATCGCTACTTCGGCATGGAACACACGCCGATGGGCGCGGCGAGTCTGTCGCTTATGCCCGATGGAAAGATGGCGATCGACAACATCGGTTCATCAGGCCAGGACGGCGTGTCGATCGCACTCGGCCGGACCACCGGCTTCGTTGTCAACGCCCATTCGTCGCCCGGCGGCGGGGCGCGCATCGGCGACCCGCTGGTCTTCCTTCGCCCGATCTTCGACGCCGCGGGTCTGCCGCTGGAAACACGCATCGCGCAGCAGGACATCATCGGCGGCAGCTCGGAGGTGACATTCAGCCACACTCACCCTCAAGGCGAGTGTGTGCATGTTGAACTTCGCCTGGATGATGTCGCCGTTGACAGCCGCTGGTTCAAAATCGACAACACCGATGCGCCCCTCGCGGTCGTCACGATGGACACGACAGTCTGCTGCGAGCCGCGTTGGATGGAATGCTTCGTAACCTCCACGGCGATCACGCACGGAATCCACTCGGACACGGCACTGAGCGCATCGATCACCGGCTCTGCGACAGGACCGGTGATGTGCGACTCGATCGTGGTCTCGCTCGACGGCTTGCCCCCGGGCGAACCGATCATCGACACGATGGTGATCGGCGGGTCGGACCTTCCCGGCGGAACGCTGACGGTTTCGGGCGAAGTGTTTGTGTTCGGCGACCACTGCCCGCCCTATTGCACGGGAAGTCCGGCGGGCACGGGCGTGATCGCGGCAGTCGGCGGCGCGTACATCGCGGGCGTCGGCGAACCGGACATCTGCGCCGGCTGCCCGGAATGCTGCGACTTTTCGAGCGCGGATGTGATGGTCAATGAAGGCGGCGTGGTGGTTTCCAACATCGATTCATCCGGCGCCAACGGCCTGAGCGTGTACTGCCGCAACTGGGGCAGCCCGTGGTTCGTCAGCGATCTTGAACTGCGCACCGGGCCCGTCCATCTCCCGGACAACGCCGACATGATCCGATTGACGGCGACCGGCACATATGGTGGAATCCCCGACAGCCCGCTCGGCGAGTGCAGCCTGACGCACAACGGCGCGCTCGGACGCGAGATCATCCGCGCTGATTACACCGATCTCGGCTCGACTGATGTGACGCTGGAGGTGTATGACAACGGTTCGTTCGTCGGCAGCGAAGTTGCAATGGGCGGACCGGGCGCGGTGGTCGGGATGCTCGAACCGTCGCCGACGGGCCTGGGAATCACCCGCTGCGGCAAGCTGGGTGGAGGCATCGGCACTCCGCCATGCTATGTGATGGAAATGGAATTCCCGTTTTCGCTGCACACCAACGGCGGCCTGACATACGCGGGCGACGAATTGCGCGTGCTGGCGACGAGCGCTTCGAGCACCGTGACGGTCACGGGATCGTTGACGGTCACCGGCGCGGGATTGGATGCGATTACGGCGGCGCCGAGCAAGACAAACAACGGCGGCGTCGAGGTCGGTGAAAACGAAAACTGGCTCTTCGGCGGCACTCTGCTCCGCGGCACAAATGGCGGAATCTTCGTCGCGGCGGGCGATCTTGATGGCGACGGGCGCGATGACCTCACCTACTGCTGCCTCGGATCGTCCGGCCAGGACGGCGTCGGAATCGATCTCGGCGACGCGGACGGCGTATCCCTGCGGCCATGGCGGTCTTCGTTCTTTGATGACATTCACACCCTCGAACTTGGCATCTATGACGATCAGTGCGCGATGTGCCCCGATGCCCTGGTGGCGGGGTTGGAGTTTGAAGCGATCACTCCGACCGAAACATCCCTGCGAAGCAAGCGCTGCCCCGATTGCCCGCCCGGCCACGTGACGCTGATCAAGCGATCGGCCACTCGCGGCACGTACGAGTTCGAGCTGGGCGATGAGCCGCTGACGATCACCAACGATGCGGGCAGCCCGCTGACGATCACGGAGTTGGCAGTGCGTCGCCGCGACGGCCACGTGACGCATGCAGACTTCGACATGGTGCGCTGCTCGCTGGATGAATATCCGCCGAATCCGGCGAACCCCGGCGTGACGGTGTCGCATCCGGTGTACGGCACGTTCGACGATGTCGAGCACATCGTCATTCACTATTGCCCGTCGTCCAGCGGCGGAGGCGGCTCGATCGACCGCGCCGTGGTGCGCGCCAGCACGGCATTGGGATCGCCGCCGGCGGAGCTGTCGCTCACGGACGTGTCGTTGATCCACTCCGGCGTGCCGATGACGGGTCTGGGCGAGACGCGGCTGCACGCGGAGGATTGCGATGATGGCGACCCGGACTTCGATCCGGAGCTTTGGATTGCGAACATCGGGTCGTCCGGTCAGGAGGGCGTGAGCATCGACCTCAGCAGCCGTCAGTACGACGATGTCGATGAAGATTGCGACGGCGCCGACGATGAACTCGCGGGCGGCCTGGAGTTCATCGGCGAACGGGAAATGACCACGGGACTGGACGTGGAGTATTTCGTCCGCGATGCGTTCGGCAATGCACAGGGATCGCTGAAATTGGCAGGGCCGCCCACAACGCGGACGGCAACGGTGGATGCCCAGGGCCCGACCGTGACCGTGCGCGTGCAGATTCTCGATTCCAACGGCGTGCTGCTGGACGAGCTCGACGACGTGCCCGGGCCGGTGGTGGTGACGGCATCGACGGATTCGTGCTGTCCATACCACCGGTGGACTTGGAGCAACCCAAGCGGCGCGCGCGGAACAGCGGACGGCGTGGTCCTTCACCGCTTCTCCTGGGGCGAGGACGACGTGCTGCTGCAAATTCCCGGCCACGCGGCTGTGCTGGGCAGCGAGGTGAAGATCGCGATGCGCGGACTCGATGTCGATATGTCGGGCCTGCAAAGCGCGGTCCTGGGAACGTCGTCCTCGAGCGAACACGGCGCGATGTCCCTTGGCGAAGTCAATATGCACTCGATGGCGCCATTCTGCCCGGAGGATTGCGTCCCGGCGAACTCCGATGGTTCCATCGGCGACGGGCAGGTGACGATCGCGGACATCACGCTCGCGCTCACAAGGTTCGGCTCCAACGGCGGGCGATGCGACATCGCGCCGGACAACGGCGACGGAACCTGGGGCGACAACAGCGTCACCATCGCCGACATCACCGCGATCCTGACGGCCTATGGGCCGTGTCCGGAAATGTGAGGCACAAGGGACTAGGGATTAGGCATTGGTAGAGGAGGGCGAAGACCGAGAACGAAGAGCCAGCGACGAATAGCCGCACTCCGATGCACATTCCTTTTCGACCGGGCGCGCGGGCCTGCCACAAGCGGGGCCGCGCGTCTGGCGTCAGGGACCAACAAGGCCCGTTTATGAGGCCCGTCCTCAACGAAATCGCAAGCCCCCTACAGGTTCCTCTTGCGTTGGGGTAAAAGCCGGGTACCTTTGGGAGTTGGCGAACCGGCACAGAGGGCGGCCGGAGGCAAAGTTCGCCGCCGGGGAAGATTGGAGTCGCTGAAAATGAAGAAGCCGATTCAGAGCGTGTTCGCGCTGTCGATCCTGTGCGCGATGGCGCTATGCGTCATGAGCCTCGATGCGCTCGCCGGGCGCAATCGCGCCGGGAACTCGCACGCCGGACCTGAGTCTTCGAAGGTTCGGGTCGGGCCGCAGTATCACTTCGGACTGTCGCACAGCGCGCTTGGGCAGGCGCAGCTCATGACGACTGGCGACGGCTCGCTCATGGTCCGCAACATCGGTTCGTCGGGACAGGACGGCGTGTCGATCGCGCTCAACGGCCTGCGGGGCTGGCGCGGCGAGATCGACTACGGCCCGGTGTCGCAGCTCTCCATCAACTGGCGACTTGAAGTGCGCGTGCAGCGCATCGAACTGGCGCGCGGCATTCCCACCGAGGAAGTGGCGTTCTATTACAACAAGATTTCCGCATCGGACATCGGCGTGGGCCTCAGCGCGACGACGCCGCCGGACTGCGTGCACATTGAACTCTACAACGACGATCAGCTTGTCGATGCGGCGGAGTTCATGTCGCCGTTGCCGCAGTACCTGGTTTCAGGCCCGATCGGCTCGACGCCCGCGGGCGTTCCGAATATCGAGATCTCGGACTCCTCGACGGGGTCGGACCAGTTCAAGCGCAAGCAGACGCTGTATTTCCCGGAAGACTTGCTTGTTCGCGCCGGGCTGCATCCGCCGGTGTTCGCTGATCGGGTTGTCATCGGCATGGAAGGGCTCGCGCCGGGCAATCCATACGCGGATTCGGTGCAGGTGCTGGCGCGCGACGCCACGGCAGGCATGATGCTCCTGAAGCAGGAACATGTGATTCATCGCGACATCGCGGCGCGTGCGCTGGGCAATGCGCACATGGGCGGCGCATGTTTGCCCGGCACGGGCACGTGCGGGCTTCAGGTTTCCAACATCGGCTCGTCGGGGCAGGACGGCGTTCGGTGCGCGCTGCCGGAGGTCAACGACGAAGTGCTCGTGCTGTTTTCCAATGGGCCGAATCTTGGCGGCGCCACCGGCAAGCAGACCGAAGCGATTCTTCAGGCGGAGGTCAGTCTCGACGGCCTGCCGCCCGGCACGCCCGTGACGGGTGAGCTGCGTTGCAGCGGCGATCCGGGCGGCGCGGGCGGCGGCGGCCGCATCGCCATTGAGTACTCGTCCAGCGCGAACGTGCAGGACGCGGTCGTCGAGGTGTACAACCAACGCGCCTTCGTCGGTTCGGCGACCGTGCCCATCAAACCCACTGGTCCGACGGATCTCGGAGGCGTCAGTTTTACAAGCGAATTCGTGAATGGACGATACGTGCTGCGCGCCGGCGTTCCGCTGCAGCGCGGCGGGGCGGAACACTTCGCGATGAGCGTGATCTTCACCGAGCCGGGGCAGTTCCTTGCGAACGGCCAATCTGTTCCGATGTTCGGCGATGAGGTTCGCGTGCTCGCGGCGGTCGCCGCGCGAGGAGTGACGAAGATCGATGCGTTCTCCATCAAGTGCAAGAGCATTCCCGACATCGTGATCGACGACGTGCAGATGAGCGTGAGCGACGCCGCGCCCGTGGTTGTTGCCTTCGGCATCGAACACGAAGACATCGGCATCGCGAGCGCGGAGGTCAGCCCCGACGGTCAACTCGTCGTTTCCAACATCGGATCTTCGGGCCAGGACGGCGTGATGATGCATCTTGGCGAAGCCGAGGGCGGATCGTTCTCCCTCGGCGAGGGCTTGGCGATGGATGTCTTGCAGGGCATCACTTATGAGCTTTTCGGACAGGAATGCGACTCCTGCCCTCTTGAAGCAGCGCCGGACATAGCGATGCACCTGACGCGCGATGTGGCGTCGGACGATCACACAGCGACGTTCACGTTCACTGCCGTCCCCTCGCCGCGCGGTTCCGCGACCGGCACGATGACGCTGCTGGGGGAACAGGGGCAGGTGGTCGCGTCGTTTCCCTACGAAAGCGGCGAGGCGGTCGCGGTTCGCACGACCGCGGGGCAGCACCTGCGCATCAAGCGTGAACTTCTTGTCGAACGCGAACGACGCTCCGGCAGCTTTCGCGGCGGCGACGAATTCGAGCGCGTGCTCGTCATGGAGCTGGATGAGTATCCCAGCGGCGCCGGCGTGACGATTGAACATCCGATCTACGGCGCGCATCAGAACATTCGCAAGGGCATGGTGATCGCCAAGCCGTCCTCGTCGCGCGCTTTCAATCGAATGCACCGCCTGCGCTACGCGAAGATGCGCGCCGCCGCGGACGACACCGTATGCAATCCGTGCGCGTTTTCGATCGATCGCGCCGGTCCGGTGATCTTCAGCAACTCGCACACGGGCGTCGGCGAAGCGCTGCTCTACCCCGAGCGTTGCGATGATGACGTGCTCGTCAAGAACAAGCTCTACGTCGGCGGGCTCAGCTTCGATACGAGCAGCGGCGTGTCGATCGACCTGCGCGATTTCCGCGACATGGATGATGACGGCGACAGCGTGCCGGACGCCGACGAGGTCGGACGCATCAAGGTCAAGTTGCCGTGGCTGGGCGACGACGTCCCGGACTTCTTCTGGACGCAGCACATCAATGGCATGGTTGACGCCTTGCCGGACGATGTCGCCGATGTGTCGCTGATTCCCGATGGCGCGGGAGTGAAGGTCAACGTCGGGCCCGTTCGATGGATGGCGCCGGAGTCGATTCGAGTGCAGATTCTCGATGAAGACGGCGTGATTCTGGATCAGCAGGATGGTCTTTCGCCCGGCGATGTGTGTTCCACGGTCGTGCCGCCCCAGGCCGGGACGTATGTGTTCGAGTTGGTGGTGACGGACAGTCGGGAGACATCGCCGACCGGCGTGGTACACCGATTCGTGTGGGGCGCATCGGTGGACATGCAGATTCCCGGCCACTCGCCGCAACACGGCAAGGAAATCAAGATCGCGTCGAAGTCTGCTTCAGCAGCGCGAACGAGTGTAGTCATCGCGCAGGAAGCCGTGCTGACGCGAAGCGGCTTCAGCTCCCAGTCGATGATCGTGATCGATGATGAGGACCTGAAGAAGAGCGAGAGCCAGTGCCCCGCGGATTGCGTGCCCGTCAGCGAAGACGGCGTGGACATCGGCGACGGCCAAGTCACGATCGCCGACGTCACGTTCGCCCTCACAAAGTTCGGTTCCAGCGGCGGGCGCTGCGACATCGCGCCCGACAACGGCGACGGCACCTGGGGCGACAGCAACGTCACCATCGCAGACATCACCAAGATTCTGACGGCGTACGGACCTTGCCCCGAGTGAGGGCCCTGAAGACTCGAAGTCTTGAAGGCGTGGAGGATTGAAGCTCCCGCTGTTTGAGAGGAACTACAGAACTCGACAACGCAGGCGGTTCAGGAGCGGTCGAGTTCGTTGCGTGCGGAGCAGATTGGACGAATGCGGATCCAATCTGCCGCACTGAAGAAGACAACGTGCTGCGGAGACGATGGCGCTGCGCGATGGGGGCGGCGAACTGGCGCGCGTGAAGAACACACGCGAGCGCGCACGCATGTTTTGTGCGCCGATCTCGCCGCACAACGCTTCATGCGACCGATGCAGGCACGCGCTGACTACGGCGAACGGCGCTGTGCATAACTCATTTTGAGCTTGCGTTGTGTTCACGCTGCGTTAACATGGGGTCGCGCTGAGCCGGGCGGCGCGGCCCTTCCCGCAGCCCCCGCGCGCCGGCAGCGCATCGCGTTCTGCCTGTTGGGCGGTGGAGCTGCGGCGAGTTTGGTCTCACAACTTGAAAGGAGTCAATCATGTGTTGGCTTCGAATCGCGAGAATCGACGGCTGCTGCTGCGCCGCAGCGGCCGTGGCGTACACGGTCATCATTGCCGGCTCCGCAACCGGCGCCGATGGCGTCGCCTCTTCTGCTTCCAGCCGCACGCACCCCTATGTCATGCGCGCCGATGACGATCAACCCGCGCTCGGCGGGCCGCTTGAGTACGGCGACGCGCCGGACGGCGCGATTGGCGTTCTGAGTTGTCAGGCCTCGCCGGCGTGCACGGTTCTGTCGGTGTATCCGACGATTCCCGGTTCCGGCAGCGCCGCTCCCGGACGAGATGCGCCGACTCACATGCTGGGTCTGCCCGGCGACTACTGGTTCGGCGGCGTGAAGACCGGAGAAGGGATCCCCTTCCAGCCCTGCTGCGACTGGCTCACCCCCCCCTGCGATCTCGACGACGGGCCGATCCTGCTGTGCTTGGATGCGCCGTGCCTGTCCGGCGTGGCGGTGGTGCCCTTCCCGCCGTGCGGTGACGCTGCGATCGCGTGCTTCGGCCCGATTCCGCCGATGCCCACCTTGGGATTCTGGGTGTATGAAGTGATGCGCGCGCCCGGACCGGCAGTTCCCGCATTCGTCAACGTCGCGGTGGACTGGGACACAGACGGCGAGTGGGGAACTGATGCGCTGCACTGGCCACTGGTTGACAGCGCAGCGCCGGCCGGCGGTGTGAGCTTCGGCGCGACGGGTCTTTTCCCCGTGTTGACCATCGTGCCATCTCCACCGACGTGGGGAATCGAGCCGTTCTGGTCGCGCTTCATGATCTCGCCGGAGATGGTCTCAGCGCCGTTCCCCGGTCCTCCATGGTGGGACGGAAGCGGAATGCCGGCAACGTATCTCCGCGGCGAAACCGAGGACTGGGTTCCTTATTGCGATCCGGGCGAGCGCTTCGAACCGCCGACCACGTGCTTCAAGTCGCTCGGCGACGTGATCGTCACCGTCAA
>CAZLDF010000358.1:0-5229 GCA_964558095.1 uncultured Isosphaeraceae bacterium
GGATCGCGCCGCGAAGTACATCGACGTGCAGATCGTCGAGGCCGAGCGCACCCCTGACTTGCAGGCGTGGATGCTCCACGCGACCGCTTCGTACAACGCATCGGTCGGCAAGAAGCAGGCCGGCAAGCGCATTCAGACCGCGATCGACAATCTTTGGAACGATCACACCCGTCTCAATGCCTACACGCGCTCGCTCTTCGCGCTGGCATTGCACCAGTTCGGCGACAACGTGCGGGCGAAGACGCTCGTGACCAATCTCGAGAACGGCGTCAAGCGCGACGCCACGCCCGACACGTCCATTCTTCTCGGCTCCGGTCAGCAGGCCAATCCCGCGGTGATCGGCACCGCGCACTGGGGCGAAGACCGCATGTGGTGGCGCTGGTCCGAGGGCGGCGTCGAGGCGACGTCGTTCGCGCTGCGCGCTTTGCTCGCGATCGACCCCGGCAACGAACTGATCGAGCCGGTGACCAACTGGCTGGTGAAGAATCGTCGGGGGGCGCAGTGGTCCAACACGCGCGACACAGCGATCGCCGTCCTCGCGCTCAACGACTATCTCAAGGTCAGTGGCGAACTGAAGCCCGAAATGGACTTCGATGTGCTTGTCAACGACAAGCTGGTCGCGACGCAGAAGATCACCGCCGCCGAGGCGCTTTCCGCGCCCGCTTCGTTCACGATCGAACCGACGTACATTCGCGATGGCCGCAACGAGATTCGCATCGTCAAGCGGGCAGGCGACGGACCGATCTACTTCGCGGCGCACGCAACGTTCTTCAGTCTTGAAGAGCCGATTCCCGCGGCGGGCAGCGAAATCTTCGTGCGGCGAGACTATTACAAGCTCGTGCCGCGCCAGACGCTGCTCAAGGGCGTGGTGTATGACCGGGCGACGCTGGGCGATGGCGATTACATCACCAGCGGCGAGCGCGTCGAGGTCGTGCTCACCATCGAAGGCAAGAACAACTACGAATACCTCGTCTTCGAAGACCTCAAGCCCGCGGGACTCGAAGCCGTCGCGCTTCGCAGCGGCGAATCGATGACGGTGCGCGAACTTCGTGCCGATGCCACGCAGCGCAAGTTCGCCGACGGCGCGCAACCTGAAGGCGACACGCGCATGCCCGGCGTGCGCCCGCACAGCGACTACACCGGCCGCGACCGCTGGGTGCATCAGGAGCTTCGCGACCGCAAGGTCGTCGCGTTCATCGACAAGCTGCAGCAGGGCACGTGGGAGCTGCGCTACGACCTGCGCGCGGAAGTGCCCGGCGAATTCCACGGCCTGCCGGTGCTCGGCCATGCGATGTACGTGCCGGAGATCCGCTGCAACAGCGACGAGGTGCGCATCACAGTTGAGGATCGGGAGTAGCGCAGCGTAGTCAGCGGATGGACGTCCAGATAGCGAGCAAGAGCAGGCCGAGAATCAGCACGCCGATCAAACATCCCGCGCGACGTGCGCGCGGATTATCTTCTCGCGGGAGCTTGGCCCGGACTTTGGTGATCGGCAGCAGGAGAGACGCCGCGATCGCCGTGCCGCACTCAGGGCAATTGCCGCTTGTGCCGAGTCCGCGGAGCGAGTAGCCGCACTTCATGCAGGGCAGGTCAGCATCCACTGCTTTGGGCAGGCGTGGCGCGTCCGCATCGGCGTCGGCTGAAGGATGAACCGGCTCGCGCTGCATGTGACAATCATATTCGGCCCCGACAGTGTCTGATATCCCATCGTGGCTGCCGTGGTCTGACAAGTCTTCGAGGTCGAAGAACCGCCCCGCCACAGCGGGCAGGCGTGGCGGGAAGGCCACGCGGCGCGAGTGTCGCGCCATCCCTCTCGCTCTACACTCATGTCATGGTGCAGCGTGACGCCCTGGAACGGAGAATCTATCGGTTGGCGCTGCTGCTGACCGGCGATCGCGATGGCGCCGTGGCGGTCATCGATGAAGTGCTGCGTTCGCGGGCTGATCTGAGCGCGCTGGATAGCGCGCATCTCGATCGCTTGACGGTGCTGCGGAGCCGCGAAATGCGCCCGGATCGGAGAGGCGCCGTCGGAGCGATGGTTCAGGACGGCGTCGCCGCGCCCGTCGCCGCGGCGCTCGATGCGCTGGCGGTTCAGCAGCGCGAAGCGTGGGCGCTGCATCGAGTGTATTGCGTGCCGATTCGCGAGACATCGCGCGCGATGGACTGTTCGACCGCGGCGGTGCAGCGGCACCTCGACGCCGCGGAGGCGGCGATGGTCGCGCGACTGGGTTTCGAGGGCGCCGAAGCCGCGGCGTTGGAGCTGCGAGCCTACTCCCTCACGCTCGACGTGCCGCCGTTCTACCGCCGGCGGCGCACGCTTCGCCGGCGGCGACGGCGAGCGCTAGTCGTTCTGCTCGCGATCGCGGCCGCGGGAATGGGCGCTGCCGTCTATCGATGGGCGACCGGCTGAGAAACTATCTCACAATGCGACACTCGAAGCGGCGTTCGCGATGCATTCGCGGCACTTGCCGGACTCGCGGCCCTCACCCCAACCCTCTCCCAAAGGGAGAGGGAGTTTTGAGATGGTTTCTAAGCCGCAGGCGGCTCGGCCTCTGCTACCATGCGGCGATGCGCCGAACGAGGACACAAACGTGACGAGCGCGACGCCAACGCATCATCATCAACATCGCCACGCGCGGCCACCGATGTGGCAGTGGGGGCTGATGCTCGTCATCGTCGCCGTCACGGCCGTCATCGTGCTCGTCGTGCTCGACCGGTGGACCTCGGTGCGCCATCATCAACCGATCGCGGTTTCACGCGGCGCATCGGCCAACCAACTCAATGACGACGTGACGACGGTGCGCGCTCGCATTACTTCGGGCGACGTCACCGTCGAGCGCTCGCTGCCGACGGCCGCGTTCGCGCTCAGGCCGGGCCAGTCGCTCGACGATCGCGTGCCCGCGACAAGTCGAGGAGAGGGGGGAGAGGGGGGGGAGGGGGGGGCGAAGACGACCGCGCTGCTCACGGTTCCGTTCGCGGCGGGCAAGGTGACAGCAGCGCACATCGGCGCGGAGATCCGCAACGGGCAATTGATCGTCATGCGACATGGATCGGTGCTGCATTCGACCGCGGCGGGCGATGAGCCGCAGCTCGCGTTGACCACCCTTCCGGTGTCGCTCGCCGGCGGCATGGAGACGATCGAGTACGAGTTCACGTGGACGGGCGACAAGCCGACGCGATTCCGGCCGGTCTGGCGACCGGAAGGTGGCGATTCCATCCTGCCGCTGCCCGCGCGCGGGGGGCGGCTGCTTGGCGACGAAACCCTCCGCGGCATGTCGCTGGTGCAGCAGATGAACTGCGCCGCCTGCCACGTGCCGGAAGATTCACACCTGGCAGAGATCCTTGCGGCCAATCGCGCGCCGAATCTCGCGAACGTCGGCGCGCGGCTGCGCGAAGACTGGATGCGCCGCTGGGTGCTCGACCCGAAGAGTGTGCAACCAGAGTCGAACATGCCCGCGCTGCTGCGCGGCCCCGATCAGTCGGCGCTCGTCGAGCCACTGCTGGCCTATCTCACATCGCCGCGAAGCCAGAGGACTCCCGCGATCGCTTCGTTCGACGCCGACATGATCGCCACTGGCCGCATCCTCTATCACGATGTCGGCTGCGTGACGTGTCACGGCCCGCGTGAGAAGCTCGAAGACCTGCCCGGCGGGCGAGCGACGACGCATTCGACCTGGAAGCAGTATCGCACGCTTGATGGCGTAGACGAGAAGTATCTGCCGGCCGCGCTCGCCGAGTATCTGCTCGATCCGCTGGCGGCGCATCCATCCGGCGCGATGCCCGACATGCGACTGACGGACATCGAGGCGCGCTCGCTTGCTGCATACCTGCTCGCAGATTCGCCTTTGTCCGTGCCGGTCGCTGACGAATTGGCGCCAACGCATCATGCCACGATCGCGATCGAGCAGGGTCGCGCCGCGTTTGCCGATCTTGGCTGCGCGCAGTGTCATACGGATACGTCGCTGCAGTCGCCGGCGGCGTTCGCGCAGACTCCGCTCGAGCGTCTTACGAATCTTGAAGGCGGCTGTCTCGCGGATCAGCCTGGCGGGCGCGCTGCCGACTATGCGCTGCACCCATTCGAGCGCGACTCCATCATCGCATTCCTGCGATCGCTCGATTCGCGCCGGTCACTGGACGTTCCCATCGACGAGTTGGCGCTGACGCTGCACCGGCTCGATTGCACTGCGTGTCATGCCTATCACGCCGAGTTCGGACCGGAGAACGCGATTCTCAGTTATTTCACCTCCGCGACTGAAGCCGATCTTGGCGACGAGGGGCGGCTTCCGCCTGCGCTGACGGACGTGGGGTGGCGGCTGAATCAATCGTGGATGCACACGATGCTCGCCGAGGCGGGCATCTCGCGCCCGTATCTTGCCGTGCGCATGCCGCAGTTCGGTGACGAGAACGTGCGTGACCTGCCGCGACTGCTGGCGGCGGCGGCGGGGATTGACGACGGGCCGGCGGACGTAAAGGGGGGGGAACCGCCGTTCAGTGTCGAAGCGGCCGCGGTGGGGCGAGAGCTTGCTGGCGCGAACGCGTTCAACTGCATTCAATGCCACAACGTCGCCGGCCATCGCGCCACGGGCACGCCCGGGCCCGATCTCGCGCTCGCCGCCGAACGCTTGCGCTACGACGCGTTCGCGACGTGGTTGCTCGATCCGCCCCGCATGAGGCCCGGCACGCGCATGCCCGCGTTCTTCTACGGCGGCTTTTCCACGATTCGCGACTACGACGACGGCCGGGCGAAGGCGCAGATCGACGCGATGTGGGCGTATGTTTCACAGGGCGAGCAGTTGCCGCTGCCGGAAGGAATTGAAACCGCCGCGGGCCTGACGCTTGACGTGATGGACGAGCCGCTGGTGTTTCGCACGTTCATGAAGGATGCGGGCGTGCGCGCGATCGCCTGCGGCTTCCCGGAGCAGGTGCACGGCGCATTCGACGCCGATCGGTGCGAAGTGACGCTCGCATGGCAGGGGCGGTTTCTCGACGCGGGGGGAGCATGGGCGAACAGGGGGGGGACGGAAACCAACCCCGAAGCGGTGCAGTGGAAGCTGGGCATGACGCACACGCTGGAAGTGCTGGGACGCGAAGCGGGCGAGCGTCGCGCCGTCTTCAAGGGATATCGACTCGACGAATCGCGACGACCCGTGTTCATGTACGCGGTGCGGTCGGGCGACGGCGAAGTCGTCGTTCAGGAACATCTGTATGCGCGGGTTGAGGGCGCGATGC
>CAZLDF010000359.1:0-3011 GCA_964558095.1 uncultured Isosphaeraceae bacterium
CACCTTTGGGTAGCTGATACGTTAAAATGAAGGGAGAGATGTGTTTGCGAGGAGGTGTACCATGAAACCCTACTCGTTGGACCTCCGCCGACGCGTGGCCGCCGCCGTTGACCACCACGAGGGCTCACAACGCCAGATCGCCGCCCGATTCCGTGTCAGCCTCGAATGGCACCAGGATAACGCAAGCTATCTCTCTTGAATAGTTTGCGTCGGATGTATCTCTTGTTTGATCTTATGCTTTATTGTATGGTATTATCCCGCGTTTGATCAGCCGTTTGGCCGCCTTCCGCGGCATCTTCAGCAGCGGGTGCGGTTTCGGCCGGCGCTTCACCGCCCGCGGCTCATAGCGGTCCGGGCGATCACCGACCCGTTTCTTACCGATCAACCTCAACAGCCGCGGAAGGTCCGCTTCGATCCGCGCCGGATCGTACAGATGACTCTCTTCGAACGCGCGAACGGTGTGCAAGGCACCCTTGAAGCTGAGCGTCCGCGGCTTCACTTCCTCGGCCCGCGCCGCCTCGGCCATGATCCCCCGGATCAAGTTGTACGCCAGCAGGTGCATCGCCACCTCCTTGCGCACCATCTCCGGGCTCTTGGTCCTCACCATTTCCATCCGCATCTCGGTCTTCAACGCGCGCAGATCCAATTCCGCGTGCCACCTCTGGCGGAACAAACCCCGTAGCTCTTCGGCGCGGTACGTCTGGGCATCCAGGAGGGTCGTGACGACCACCAGGTTGCGGGTTCTCCCGCACTCTCGATGATCCAAGAGCGTAGATGTGATATCGCCCCACGAGTTTTCAGTTCCGGATTCCATCCGCTCTGGAGGCATACGTTGCTTCTGTTCCAGCTCCTGCGCGCCCCTGTCGGCAGCCGCTTGGTCCGGACCGACTTCGATGGCGTAACCCTGACTCTCGGCATCACGACCACGTACCCCAACGCGTCCTGTCCTGCCTGCGGGGGCGAGAGCCAACGCGTTCACAGCCGCTACACGCGGCACCTCGCCGATGAACCGGCCTTCGGACGCCGAGTCCGGCTCCAGATGACCGTCCGACGATTCCTCTGCCCCGACTCGGGATGCCCTCGCCGCATCTTCGCCGAGCCGCTCGACGGCTTCGCCACCAGGCACGCACGCACGACCACGCGACTGGCCCAGACCCACCTCGCCATCGGTTCGGCCTTGGGTGGCGAAGCCGGGGCGAGGCTGGCGGAGAAGACCGCCATGCCGACCAGCCCGGATACCTTGCTGCGACGCGTCAAGCAGGCGGGGGCTCGATCCTCGCCAAGCCCTCGGCTCGTCGGCATCGATGATTGGGCCTGGCGCAAAGGGCAGCGGTATGGCACCATCGTCGTCGATCTCGAGACGAGCGATGTCGTCGACCTCTTGCCCGATCGCGACGCTGCGACCGTCAAGGTCTGGCTCGAAGCCCACCCCGGCATTGAATTGGTCAGCCGCGACCGCTCGTCGGCCTACGCTCAGGCGGCCGCCGAGGCTGCACCTGACGCACAACAGGTCGCCGATCGATGGCATCTCTTGAAGAACGTTCGCGAGGCCATCGAACGCTTGTTGGAGCGCCATCTGCCCGCCATTACGAACGCCCTCGGACCTGCCAACCCTGATCCGGGAGGGGTCGACGCATCGCCGGGTGACGAGCCCGACCCCACAACGGCCGTGGATGCGGCCCCCGAGGAAGCGTTGTCGGCCTCACCTCGAAGGCAGGCCGCGCTCGCCAAGCGACGTCGCCGCGTCGGGCGGTTCGAGCGGGTCCATGAGCTTCGTCGCCAAGGGTTGCCGATCCGCCAGATCGCCCGGGATCTCGCCATGTCGAGGAACGCGGTGCGTCGCTACCTCCGTCGCGAGCAATGCCCCGACTGGAGCCCCGGACGGGCGACACGCTCGCGGATGGACGCGCATCGGGAGTGGATCGACGCCCGCGTCACCGCGGGACGGATCAACGCATCCGAGTTGCATCGCGAACTCGCGGCGCGTGGAGTTCGACTCTCGTACGCCACGATCCGTCGCTATCTCACCAAGCGTCTGGGACGGGCCGGTAAGACGCGTCCCCGGGTGAACGCGGCGAAACCGAAGCCCACCCCGCCTCCCTCGCCAAAGCAACTGTCGTTCGACTGGATCCATCGGGCCGAGAATCGCACGGTCGAGGCCCAAGCCCGCCTGGACAAGGTCCGTGGCGCAAGCCCCGAGCTGACAATCGCCCTGGACCTTGCGGACGAGTTCACGGCCTTGATCCGCAAGCGATCGACCGGCACGCTGAAGGATTGGTTATCGCGTGCCGAGGTCAGCCCTTGCCCGGAGGTCCGCAACTTCGCCGAAGGCATCCGCCGCGACGAATCGGCCGTGAACGCGGCGGCGACCATGCGATGGAGCAACGGCCCGGTAGAAGGTCACGTGAATCGGCTGAAGACGATCAAGCGGCAGATGTACGGCCGTGCGGGATTCCCGCTCTTGAAGGCCCGCG
Source organism: uncultured Isosphaeraceae bacterium (assembly GCA_964558095.1). Taxonomy (GTDB): domain Bacteria; phylum Planctomycetota; class Phycisphaerae; order Phycisphaerales; family SM1A02; genus CAZLDF01. The sequence continues at coordinate 2,475 of CAZLDF010000359.1, forward strand.
TCGTGAACGCGGCATGATCGAGAGGATCGACCTCGGCCAGTCAAGATGCGGGCTTTGTCATCAAGAGTGCGGGAGAACCCAACTTCGGCGACCGTTTCGGCAGCCACAACAGCGTCATTCCCTCGGTCTCACGCAGGGAGGCCTTGGCCGTGTGGGAGGGATCCTCGTCGAGCAACAGGGCCACGTGCCAGCCCCGATAGTGCGACCGAACCTCCCCGAGGAACGCCTGAAAGTCGCCACTGCGCCCCTTCGCGCGCGGCACAAACAGCCGTGTCCCCGTCCGCAGGTTCATCGCCCCGAAGATCACACGCCGGGCATTGCGGCCGCTCAGCCAGACCTTGGCGTCGTCGCCGCGCTTCGACCAAGCGGCGCGCAACGGCGGGAACAGCAACAGGTCGGTCTCGTCCTGGGCCAACACGACGCTGCGCCGCGGCAGAGCCCGGATTTGCCGGCGAATGCGGCGTTTTTTTCTAGGATGGCAAACTTAACTGAAGCTGGCTTCGTAGAAAGGAGTTAACCATCGAAGGAGGTCCTCCA
>CAZLDF010000360.1:0-6990 GCA_964558095.1 uncultured Isosphaeraceae bacterium
CCGCCGCCGCCGTTGCCGTTTTCGCCGACGAAGACCACCGTGACGTCCGGGCCGGTACTGGCACCGTAGGCGAAGCCTTCTTCCGCGATGGAGACCGGCCGGCGAGCGTTCGCCGACTGACTCTGGTTTGCCGCGTTGAGGTTTCCAACAACTGCCAACGCCCCGACCGCCACCGTCGCTCCAAGAATGATTCGTGTCTTGAACATCGTGCAGTGATCCTTTCTCGACTCACCTGTCCTGACGGAGATGAAATGAAAGAGTGCCTCAAGGGGGTCTGGAAGGGGTCTTGCCATGCCCGACCAGGCCATGTGAAAACGCACAGCCGCGCCCACCGCGCTGCCGGGCGATGCCTTGACATACGGCCGATGGCCGCGTGCCGATGCAGCAAAACCCAGCCCGGACGGGGATTTCGCCAATTCAGTGTACCACGCGGATGGGTCCCGCCGCCAGCTTTTTCGCCGTAACTTATTGTCCCATAACGCGTTGTGACGCTGTCCAGGCGATGACGTCCATGTTCGACAGCAACTCCGAGCACCGCTGCAGGCCATCCCGCAGACCCCTCGCAGCGTCCTCGAAAGCCTTGTCATCGCCCTCGTCGATCGTCGCGCGAAGGGCGGGAAGCACCCACGCTGCATAGCCGGAGTCGGGATCGGAAGCCGCCAGCACGTGCCGATACCACGGGCGCCCCGGCAAGCCGTCGCCGATCCAGCACCGCTCCAGGCGAATCAGCATTTGATTCAGCCGCCGAATGTCCGCATCGCCCAGCCGCCCCGCCAGTCGGGCGCGCTCGATGGACGCCACCGCTCGAAGGGCAGTTGTCCCCATTTCATCCACATCACCGACCAACAGGACGATCTCATCCTTGAACGGAGCGCCGGACTCACTCTCGCTCAGGCGCTGCAATTCCTCGCGAATCACCGGCACATACGCCGCGGCATCGAAGGGCAGCAGGGTTTCGTCCGCCAGTCGCGCCGCGACGAGGTTGACCATGCGGGTCAGCATCACCGCCGGCTCGTAGTCTTCGCCGACCACCTGGCGATACCAGTGCAGGGTTTCGTAGTTCGAGTGATAGGACACTCCCTCGCAGCCGCCCGCGCCCAGGCTGCACGACGGCACGCCGACGTGGCACAAAAAGCCGACGTGATCAGACCCGCCGCCGAGGTTGCCGAAGCGCGGCTCGCCGTTGCTCTTCGCGGTCCAGGCGTCGAACACGCGCTCGCCGTCATCGCTTCGCGCTTGCGGCACGAGCCTCGCCGCATGGGCGATGGCGTCGCGCAGCGGCGGCGAACAACTCGCGCCGAAGTCCGGCCCCATCGTCGCCATGTCCAGGTTGATGTACGCCACGGCGTCGCGGTTCAGTTCCTCTCGATGCGCTTCCACCCATTCCGTCGAGCCGATGATGCCGTACTCCTCGGCCCCCCAGTTGCAGAAGACAATGCTGCGCTTCGGCCGCCAGCCGCGCTGCGCTGCCTGCGCGAAGCATCGCGCCGCCTCGTACACGAGCATCGTGCCGCTGTTGGGGTCGCCCGCGCCGAACGACCACGCATCGTGATGACAGCCGATGTAGATCTTCTCATCGGAGAATCGGCTGCCGCGAAGCGTGGCGAGCACGTTCGCGGTGCGCTGGATCGCCGGGGTTTGCTCGACGCGCAATCGCACAAGCAGGTCGGGCCCGCCGGAAAGCCGGTACGTCACCGGCAAACCGCCCTGCCAATCCTGCGGCGCCGCCGGGCCTTGCATCAGGGCGAGAATGGGCTTCGCCGCGCCATAGCCGACGGGTTGCGAGGGAATCCGCGGCAGGGCGACGTCGTTGACATCCAGGCGCCGGGCATCCGCGCTCGCCTCGACGCCGGGCGTCAGCGGATCGCCCGGGTAAGGCAGCGTGTTGATCGAGCCGCGCTGAATGTACGAGTCATTGGCCCAGCCGCTCTCGGGATAGACGGCGCCTTTGGTGAATCCGCTGTCAGCCGGATCGGTGAAGATGACCACGCCGACGGCGCCGGCTTCCTGGGCGAACTTGACCTTGTAGCCTCGGAAGTTGCCGCCGTAGCGGGCGAGGACGATCTTGCCCGCGACATCGACGCCCAGCTCGCGAAGCTTCGCGAAGTCTTCCTTCGTGCCATAGTTCGCATACACGACCTCGGCGGTGACGTCGCCACTGGCGCTGTACGCGTTGAAGCCGATCGTCAGATCGGGATGGCGCGTGTATGGATCCTGCGCCAGTTGGCGCTCCTGAATCGGCAAGTCCAGCGGCGGCACGCCACGTTCCTCATCCTCCGGCGACGCGACAATCTGCAGCGAGGCGCTGACGGGAACCGGCAACAGCGCTTCAAACTCGTGAACTTCAACTTCAAGACCCAGCGCCTCGAACTCGCGAACCAGCGTCGCGATCATCCGCTGATCGCCCTGCGTCCCGGCGACGTGCGGCTCGCTGGAGAAAAGTTCGTGATATCGGCGCAAGCTCGATGCAGTGGGCAATTCCAGAAGCATCCGCTCGTGATCCGCAGCGGGCGCGACGATCGTCGCGCCGCGATCCACTCGCCTCGCCGATTCCTGCGCGCACCCACTGTTGATGATGATGACAATGGCGGCGGCGCAGGTGGAAAGAAGATGATGCTTCACGATGCGGTTCTCCTCGATTTCACCGTGCTAAGCGGCAAGCCGCGGGAACTATTTGGACATTTGGACGTTTGGACTTTTTGACATTTGCCGCTCGAGGTATCGCCGCACGCCTGTGATGTTCATGCGCGTCACCGAATCGCTGACGTAGAAGGCGTAGCGATTGGCCGGCAGGTTCTGATCTCGCGCCAGGTCGAGCAGCCACTGCTTGTATCGCGGATAGACCGCAACATCGTCGAGGCCCTCGTCGAAGCGTTCGCCGAGGTACTGCGTCTGCCGATGCAAATCCTCGCGGACGTTTTCATAGTGCCTCGCCGGGTCATTCGCCGCGCCGAAGTGCGTCGGGTAGATGCGCGTGAAGCCTTCTGCTTCGAGCCGATCGAGCGTATCGAGCCACTGCTGCAAGTGAAACTCCGGCGGGCTCATGGGAAGGCTCACGAACCGGCTGCCGGCGACGTGGCAGGCGGTCGCGTCGCCCGTGAATGCAATGGTTCCGATGTCGGTTTCGATCGCGAACGCATGGTGATGCCGCGCGTGCCCGGGGGTTTCGATCGCGCGGATCGCGATGCCGCCGATCTCGATCACGTCGTTGTCGTGCACCGCGACGACCTGATCGGCGGGAACCGCAACCACATCGCCGCCCCACTGCGATTCCATCAGCAGACCATAGATTCGCCGGGCCGATGCGTTGAGGCGCGAGGGATCGATCAGGTGCGGCGCTCCGAATTCGTGGACGTAGATCGTTGTTCCATTGGCGGCGAGTTGGCCGGCAGCGCCGCCGTGGTCGAGGTGAATGTGCGTGAGGAGCGCGTGCTTGACATCGCGCAGCTCGAATCCGAGTCGATTCAGCCCCGCTTCAAGATGCTTCAGCGTGCTCCGCGGCCCGGTCTCGATCAGCACCGGCCCGTCGCCTGAGGGCAGCACATACGACGCGATCGAACCCTCATTGGTGAGGTAGTGGTGGTCGATCGTGTGAATGGACGCAGCGGGGAACACGGGCGTGATCGTAGGCAGCGAACTTGGATGGAAACGCTGCCTCACCGGTCCAAAAAGGGCTTTCAATTGGGCCGGGACTCCGTCACAATGCAGTCAATGATTCGATCGCGCGCATACGGTCGCTTTCCCGCAATGTTGGCCACAGTGTCAATGGGCATCGTTGCCCATGCCTCGAACGTGGCCGATGACTGCTCGCCCGCGTTCGAGACGCAAGTCGGCGATCCCGGCCTCAACAGCCCCGTTTGGTCGTGCGCTGCGACGAACATCAATTCGTCCGTCGGCCCCGCGCTCTACGTCGGAGGGCAATTCAGCGAAGCAGGCGGCGTCGCCGCGAAGAACATCGCGCGGTGGGATGGCGCGTCATGGTCGCCCCTTGGCGGCGGAGCGGTCAACGGCGGAACCGTCTATGCGCTCGTCATCGACGACGCCGGCGGCGTGCTCTACGCCGGCGGAAACTTCGCCAACATGAACGCCCTGCCCGGCACGCGCAACATCGCCAAGTGGACCGGCCTGGCGTGGAGCGACGTCGGCGGCGGCATGGGCATCGGCAACGCGGGCATCCGCGCGCTCGCCATCTACAACGGCGAGCTCTACGCCGGCGGATTCCTCAACGACATCGGCGGCGTGACAGCGCACAAAATCGCCCGCTTCGACGGAACCAACTGGCACGCACTGCCCGGCGACCCGCTGGGCACGACCGACGTCGTCTATGCGCTCTGCGTCCATGACGACGGCGACGGCGCAGCGCTCTACATCGGCGGCGAATTCACAGACGCCGCAGGCAACGCCAACGCCGACAACATTCTGCGCTTCGACGGCAAAACGATCTCGCCCGTCGGGCGCGGCGTCAACGACGACGTCGAAGCGCTCGCGTCCTTCGACGGCGAACTCTACGTCGCAGGGCAATTCGTGCAGGCGACTCACCTCGACGGCACGGCCATCACCGCGCACAAGATCGCGCGATGGAACAGCACGACGTGGTCAACGCTCGGCAGCGGCGTCGAGTTCAACGCGGCGCTTTCCAACCACGTCTGGTCGCTCGCTTCGTTCGACGACGGCGGCGGAAGCGCGCTATACGCGGGCGGCAACTTCTTCACGCCCGGCGATCAGCTCGCGCGGTGGGACGGCGTCGCGTGGTCATCGCCCGGCGAAGTCGATCTCAACGGCGCGGTCAAGGCGATGGCGACTTTCGACGACGGCGCGATTCGTGAAGTGGGGGGCGAATCGCTGTTCATCACGGGCCTCTTCACGACCGTCAATGGCGCAACCGCAAACCGCATCGCGCAGTGGCGCGGCTGCGAAGATTCGGGTTCGTCATGCCCCGCCGACATCGTCCCGAAGGGGGGGGACGACCAGGTGTCCATCGCGGACGTGAGCGCGGTGATCGCGGCGTATGGCCTGCCGTGTGACGAGTGCGCCCAAGACATCGCGCCGCAGCCCGATGGCGACAACGCGGTGACGATCGCGGACATCAACGCAGTGCTCAGCGCGTTCGGGCCATGCGATTGATCGCGTGCGCGAACGACGAGCCCTCCGCGCAAGCGGACGGAATTGCGGAGACTTTGCGCGCGATCTGATTAGCACAAGTTACGCTTGGCGTGACGCGACCGATTGGACGGTTGGTGGCATCGCGAATTGAGTCCGATTCCCTCCCCACGCTCGCGCGTGGGGCTCGTCGCCCCCCCCCCCACGCTCGCGCGCCGGGCACGTCACCGTCGCGGTGGTTCCAGCGCTTTCGTCCCCTCCACCGGGCGCTCAGCCTTCATCCACGCGTTGAGTCCGCCGCGGAGGGTGTGCACGTTGCCGTGGCCGAGTTCGATGAGTCGTTTGGTCATGCCGTGCGCGCGGCTGTCGTTGTAGGTGTCGCCATAGACGATGATCGCGCCGTACGACGAAAGCTCCTGGTGCCGCTCCGTGACCATCTCATAGGGCATCGAAACCGCGCCGGGGATGTGCCGCTCGACGAAGTCCTTCTCCGGCCGGCAATCGACCCATATCCCGGCCTTCGCCTCGCCCAGCCCCAGCACGCCGGCATGACTCTCGCGGACGAGCTGCTCGCCCGCAGCGGGATCGACGAACGCCAGGTCCTTGTCGCTGGTTCGCGATTGCGTGCAACCCGCCGGGCTCAAGAAGCCGGCGATCAGCATGAGGCAAAGTGCCGCGATCGGGCGGCGAAATGCGGACATCAGTGGCGATCGGGGCATGAATCGGCCTCCCGTGGGTCTTCATTCTCAGCCAATCATTCGGAATACCGGCGGGTCTTGCGATGTTGGCCAGTGTATCGCGTTCGGTCCCGTGGCCTGTTCCGAGCACGCAGCGACGCGAAGATTACAATCATCGCCCTTCCTGGCGAAACACTGCCTGCCACCGCATGGGAACTTCCCGCAGATGATGATCGGACGAAACAAGCGGCAATCCTGTTCATCGCACGCGAAATCGGGCAGACCGCTTCTGGCCGCGCTGACGGCGAGCGCGATTTCGCTGGCGGTGACGAGCGGACCCGCCGCGGCACAACTCGCTTCGCCGCCTGGCAAGTCCGCCGAGCCGAAGTCCGCCGCCGACGCCGTCAAGATCACCATCGCATCCAGTTCGCGCGAAATCAATCCCGGCGAGACCTTTCACCTCGCCGTGCAATTTCGCATCCACCCGCACTGGCACATCTATTGGAAGAACCCCGGTGCCGCGGGCGTCGCGACGCACATCGACGCGCACGTGCCCCCCGGCTTCAAAGTCGGCGAGGTCCTCTTTCCACGGCCGCAGGCGTTCGACGAGCCCGAAGGCATCACCTTCGGCTACGAGAAACAAGCGGTGCTCTTCGTGCCCATCACCGCGCCCGACGCGCTCGCCGGCGACGCCATCGACATCAAGGTGACGGTCGATTACCTCGTCTGCCGCGGCATTTGTTTGATCGGCCAGCACGAACAAACGGTGACGATGCAGACGTCGTCGGGTTCGGCGTCGTCATCGTCGTCATCTTCAAGCACCGACGCCGTCGCCTTTTCCGACTCGCGTCTGCAAGCGCTCTATGAGCGCTTGCCGGTGAAGCTCGATGAGGGGGGGGGCGGGACGGTTTCGTTCGATGGCGAGCAGGTGACGATCACCGTGCCGGCGCGCGGCGCCACGTCGATCACGTTCTTCCCCGACGAGCGGCCGGGGATCACCTTCAACGAGCCGAAGTATTCGATCAGCGCCGACAGCGCCACCGTGACGGTCGCCGCGCTGGTCAAGCCGGGCAATTCGCTCGGCAAGCCGCTGGTCCTCGCGGGCCTGGTCGCGATCGACGATTCGCCGGAGGACGCAAGTTACGAGTTTGAATTGCCCGTGGAGAAGAAGTAGAGGTCAGAGGTCGGAGGTCAGAGGTCAGAGGTCAGAGCC
>CAZLDF010000361.1:0-3888 GCA_964558095.1 uncultured Isosphaeraceae bacterium
TTCTCCACCGTTTCGCGTGCGCGCTGCTTGGCCTCGTCCAGCCGCGTGCCCCCGCCCTCGACGTCGGTGGCGGTCATCGACGCCGACTGGTCGATCATCATGACCGTCTTCCCGCCGCGCTGTCCGCTGAGCTGAATCCGCGGCTGCATGACCGACAGCACCAGCAGCAGCAGGACCAGCAACTGAAGGATCAGCAGCAGGCTCCAGCGCAGCTTCTGAAACGGCGCGTTGGCGTGCAGGTCCTCGATCGAAGTCTGCCACAACAGCGTCGAGCCGATCGGGTGCTTCTTGCGGCGGAGCTTCAGGAAGTACAGCAGAATCAGCGGCGGAATCACCGCCGCGGCGAGGATCACGCCCGTCAAAGGCGTCAGCCAATTCACTTGAGCAGTCCTCGCTTGCGCAGGTAATCCAGCAGCAGCACCGACATGTCCGTGGCGGTGTCGATCGTCACGTGCATCATGCCGCGGCGGACGCAGAATTCGCGCAGCTTGCCGCAGAACGCGTTGAGATTCTCCTTGTATCGCTTCATGAGGGCGGCGCTGACGGTGACGTCGGCGACGGCGTCGTCCTCGACGTCGGTCAGGCGCAGGTCGCCCGCCAAGCCGTGCTTGCCCGGATCGACTTCCTCGGGGCTGAGCACCTGCAGGCAGAAGGTGTCGTACCCCCCCCCTGTGAGGTAGCGCAGGCCCTTTTCATAGCCTTCCTTGTAGAGAAAATCGGAGAGGATGACCATGACGCCTTTGCCCTGGCGCGAGAGCGCGATGGAGCGCATCGCGTCGTCGAACGCGCTGGCGCCGTCAGGTTGCAGGCCTAGCAGCCACGAGCCGATCTCGCGCGTGCGCCGCCGCCCGCGAAGCGACGGCAGCGGGCGCAGTTCGTTGGAATTGAACGAGAAAAGCGACACCCGGTTGTGGTTCACCAGGCCGATGTAGCCAAGCGCCATCGCGAGCTTCTGACAGAAGATGAACTTGTTGGGGTTGCCCCAGTCCATCGACTTGCTGGCATCCATCGCGATGATGAGCGAAAGGTCTTCCTCTTCGAGGAACATCTTGAGGAACAGCTTGTCGAGGCGGGCGTAGATGTTCCAATCGACGAAGCGGAGGTCGTCGCCGTGCGAGTAGTGACGATAGTCGGCGAACTCGACGCTGACGCCGCGCTTCTTGCTGCGGCGTTCGCCCTGAAGCTTTCCCGCGAATATCTTGCGCGACAGCACATCGACTTGATCGAGGCGCGCCATCAACGCACTGTCGATCAGGTCATCGACGCGCTTGGGCTTCTGTTCTGTCGAAACACCAAAAGGCATGCGTTCGTTCCAGGTTGCTCATTCAGCGGCCGATTCAGTGAGCGTCTCGCTTTCGTGTGGCACCCACTCAATCAGTGATCGGATGATATCGTCCGTCGAAACCCCGTCCGCTTCCGCCTCGAAGCTTCGCGCGATGCGATGGCGCAGGGCGGGAAACGCCGCCGCGTGGAGATCATGGAATGCAACGGCGAAGCGTCCATCGACGAGCGCGCGCACCTTTGCAGCGGTAATCATCGCCTGCGCGCCGCGCGGGCTGACGCCGATTGAGATATATTTATTCAGCGATTCGCTGGAATGCTCACCGCCCGGATGCGTAGACATGGCCAGACGAATGGCATAGTCCTGCACGTGCGGCGCGACGATGATGCGGCGGGCGAGCTGCTGCGCCGCGACGATGTATGGACCGTCGAGAATCCGCCGCGCCCCCGCGCTGGCCACGCGCGTCGTCGCCCCCACGATCCGGTTCATCTCGTCGCGCGTCGTGAACGGCACAGCGACCTTGAACAGGAACCGGTCGAGCTGGGCTTCCGGCAGGTTGTACGTGCCCTCCTGCTCGATCGGGTTCTGCGTCGCCATCACAAAGAACGGCCGGCGCAGCGGATACGTCGCGCCGGAAACCGTCACGCTGCGCTCCTGCATCGCTTCCAGCAGCGCCGCCTGGCTCTTGGGCGTGGCGCGGTTGATTTCGTCCGCAAGAATGAGCTGATGAAAGATCGGCCCCGGCTTGAAGCTGAAGCTGCGCTTGCCCGTCGATTCGTCTTCGACGACGATGTTCGTCCCGGTGATGTCCGCGGGCATCAGGTCGGGCGTGAACTGAATGCGCGCGAACGGCAGCGACAGCACGTCGCCCAGCGTGCGCACGAGCAGCGTCTTGCCCAGCCCGGGCACGCCTTCGAGCAGCACGTGGCCGTCGGCGAAGAGCGCGGTGAGCGTTTCATCGACGACGCCTTCCTGTCCGATGATGACCTTGGCGACTTCGGCCTTGAGGCGCGCATAGACCTCGCGAAAGCTGGCGCAGGCGCGCTTGACCGAATCGATGTCGTCGTAGGCGATGTCCAGCCGCGGCTGTCCCCCCCCCTCCGCGGCCCCCCCTCTGCCGGCGCCTGCCCTGTCGCCGCCGTGTCCTGCCTGGCCGTCACGCATCGGGCGCACCGCCCTTTCCCTGGTCGGCGTCCGGCCGATCGCCCGGTGCGGCTTCGCCCGGCTGCTGCGCGCGGCGCTTGGCGGCGAGCAGGCGCGAAGTGTGCGGCTGGTCGTCTTCCGCCGCCCGCTCCTTCGACGGCGCGGGCCGCTGCGGGCGCAGCGGCGCCGCGCGCATGTCCTGCGGCGTTTCGGCGCCGACGTCGATCGCGTGCGCTTTGTCCGCTTCGCTCGCTTCGAAACTCACCTCGCGCTGGGCCTTGATGTCGCGAGGCGTCTCAACTTTCTTCGCGCCGCGCGACACGACGCTCTTCGTGCGCTTCCACGCAGCGACGGTTTCGGTCCCGACTTCCTCGCGCCGGCCAAGCGCCCGGCGAATCACGCCTTGCAGCCAGACCTTGTCGATCGACAGCCGTCTCGCCGCGACGTCGAGCACGAACAGCGACGCCGCGAGGATGACCACCAGGTCCCACATGTCGCGCAGCGAGCGCGGAATCGGCAGGCTGCCGCGTGCGAAGATGTCCAGCAGCGCCGGATTGGACTCGAGGATTTCCCGCCCCTGCGTGATCGCGGCGATGTTCTGAAGCTTGGCCGCATTGTGCTGCACCGCGCGGAACTCCGAAGCGTAGGGCACGGTGACGGCCGCCTGAATGTTGCCCTGTTCCACCGTGTCCCCCGATGGACCTTCATAGAACACGTTGACCAGGTACGAACCCGCGTCGTCGATTTCGAATTCGCCGCGATACTGCCCCGGCCCGACTTGCGGCATGGAAAGCTGCGAGCGCTCGCCCGTCGGGCCCAACACCACCGCGTTGATCGTCATGAAGTTGACGAACGCGGCGTCGGCGTCGAGCGATTCCAGTTCGACGATCGCGCGCTCCCCTTCGATGCGCGTATCGAGCAGCAGATTGCGCGGCGAACTTTGGCGCATCACCCAGCGCACGCTTTGCTCCCAGAAGCCGCGGAAGTCGCTCCACGAGACCCACTTCCCTCCCCACCGCCCGGTGAGGTCGCTTGTGTACGCGATCGACTTGCCCAGGCCGTAGTTCCAGTGTGCGAAGACCGGATCGTCGCCTTCGGTGGTGCGATTGACGATCGGCGTCTGCGCGAGCCCCTCGCGCTCGGCCGCCAGGACGTACCCGCCGATGCCCGGCACCGCGCTATAACCTTCGGTCGGGCCCGGCAGGCGGCTGACGACGACGGGCTGATAGTCGTCTTCCTGAATGAGAGATCGCGAAACGACCTGCGCTTCCTTGATGAATATCTGCGGAAGCTGCTTCGGGTTGAGCACGGGGTAGAATCTGCCGCCGGTCGCGTCGGCGACGCCCTTCATCGACGCCTGATCCGCCGGCGTGCCGTGGCCTCCGACCATCACCGTCGTCACCGTGACCTTGTTGTTCTGATACTGCGCGATCAGCGACTGAGGGGGGGGAGCGGGATCGCCG
>CAZLDF010000362.1:0-6396 GCA_964558095.1 uncultured Isosphaeraceae bacterium
TGCCGCGACGAGATCGAGCAAACTTCGACGTGCGTTGGGAGCGAACGTCACAAGGAAGTCCAGATCGCTCTCCGACCCGAAATCTCTGCGAAGGGCCGAGCCGAACACCTCAAGGCGCACGATGTCCCACCGGCGACAAAAGTCACGCAGAATGTCCTTCGGCAATCTGAGGGTTTCCAGAGCCATGACTCGCCCATTCTACCGCCGAGAGGCAACCGACGGTGGTCGGGCCGTCGCACGTCAGGCATCGAACGCCAGCGTTTCCTTCACTGCCGCGATGATCGTGTCCGCATCCGGCAGATAGTGCTGCTCCACCTGGAAATAGGGGAAGTGAATGTCGTATCCCGTCACGCGCTTGATCGGTGCGATGAGGTACTCGAAGGCGTGTTCGTTGAGCCGCGCGATGATCTCCGCCGCCACGCCGCAGGTTCGCGGGCCCTCATGCACGATGACGCATCGACCCGTCTTCGAGACTGAATCCACGAGCGTCTGCGTGTCCATCGGCTTGATCGACAGCAGGTCGATCACCTCCGGCGAGATGCCGTGGATTTCCTTGAGATCATCCGCTGCCTCGAGCAACGGGCGCATCATCGCGCCATAAGCGAAGAGCGTGATGTCCTCGCCTTCGCGAACGACCTGCGCCTTGCCGATCTCCATCGTCTCGTGTTCGTCGGGCACATCTTCGCGAAACGCGCGATAAACTGCCTTTGGTTCATAGAACACCACCGGGTCGGGGTCTTCGATCGACGCGGCGAGCAGCGCTCGCGCGTTCCGCGGCCCGCTGGGGATCACGACCTTGAGTCCCGGCGTGTGCGCCCAGTAGGCCTCGCGCGATTCGCTGTGATGCTCCACCGCGCGGATGCCCCCGCCGTAGGGTGCGCGCATGACCATCGAAATCGGATAGCGGTGCCGCGAACGATTGCGCATGCGCGCCATGTTCTGCTCGATCTGGTCGAAGGCCTGCATGGTGAAGCCGGAGAACTGGATTTCGGCGACCGGGCGCAGGCCGTAGATCGCCATGCCGACGGCGGTTCCGATGATGCCGTCTTCCGCGAGCGGGGTGTCGAACACGCGGTCTTCGCCGTACTTGTCGAAGAGTCCCTTCGTGACGCGGAACACGCCGCCGTTGATCGCGACGTCTTCGCCCATGATGCACACGCGATCGTCAGACGCGAGCGCTTGATCGAGCGCGAGATGCAGAGCTTCAACCATCGTGCATTGGGGCATGGTCAGGTTCCAGGTGACGGCGTTTCGCGAGCGGGCTTGCCCCGCTGCGGTGTGGCGCATTCAACTCGAAGCTATCCAGGGATTGGATCGGGTGTCTCGCTTGTCTTTCTCATCAAACACCTCGTGGAAGAAATCCATCATGTGCCGCCACGATCTTGTCGCGGCGTTCTTGTCGTATGCGGCGCCCTTGGAGGGGTCGTTTCCCGCGGCTTTCTGCGTGAAGCCGTGCACCGCGCCGCCGTAGCTGATCATCTGCCAATCGATGTCGGCGCTGCGCATTTCCTGCATGAAGCTGTTGACTTCCATCGCCGGGACGTGGGGATCGTCCGCGCCGTGGAGGACGAGCACCTTGCCCTTGATGTTGGCGGCGTCGGATGGCGAGTCCGTGCCGAGCCCGCCGTGGATGCTCACCGTGCCCGCGAGTTTCGCGCCGCTGCGCGCCAGCTCCAGCGCCGTCGAGCCGCCGAAGCAGAAGCCGATGACCGCGATGCGGTCGTCATCGACTTTGTCGTTGCTCTGAAGCTGCTGAAGTCCGAGCGTGGCGCGCTTGCGAAGCAGGTCGCGATTGTTGTAGAACACGCCCGCCGCTTTGCTCGCGCCCTGGCGATCCTTCGGCCGATTGTCCACGCCGTAGATGTCGCACGCGAACGCGACGTAGCCGCTTTCAGCGAGCGCCGTGGCGGTGTCGCGCTCGTGGTCAGACACGCCCATCCACTGGTGGCAGATCAGCACTCCGGGCGCGGGGCTGGTTAGGGCATCGTCGTAAGCGAGGAAGCCCTTGAGCTTCGTCTGGCCGTCGATGTAATCGACGTCCTGCGTGATGACTTTCGCGCCGGCGAAGTTCGTGATGCACGCGAGCGCGATGAGAGCGATCAATGACTCGATGATCCGGTGGCGCATGACAGTCTCCTCGTTGGCATGCGATCGCCCGGCGATCACTGCACGCCCTTTCGCTTGAGTTTGGCAAGATACTCCGCCTGCTGCTCGCGCAGCTCCGGCGGAAGCTCTTCGTACACGAAGTCGAAGACCTCGCGAGGGTTGGCGTTCGCACGCGAGCGAAACTTCTCGCGGCCATCGAGCACCTGCCGCTCGCACTCCTGCGCGATGCGCTCGATCGCAGCGTCGTCCAGCACGCCGCGGCTTTGCAGGTGTTGCTCGAAGCGCGCGATGGGGCATCGCTGGCGATACCCCTCGACTTCCTCTTCGCTGCGATACACCTTCGGGTCGTCGGCGGTCGTGTGCAGACTCATGCGATAAGTGATGGCTTCGATGAGGGCGGGACCATGACCTGCGCGTGCGCGCTCGACGGCGTGCGAGCAGACGGCGATCATCGCGAGGACGTCGTTGCCATCGACGCGGTAGGCGGGGATGTCGTATCCCACGCCGCGCGCCGCCATCACCTGATTGCCGCTTTGCTTCTGCACGGGCACGGAGATGGCGTAGCCGTTGTTCTCGCACACGAAGACGACGGGCGCGCGATCGACGGCTGCGAAGTTGAGCGACTCGGAAACGATGCCCTGGCTGAACGCGCCGTCGCCGAAGTTGACCACGACTGCGATCTTGTCGCCGCAGCGGCGCGCCGCCATCGCCACGCCCGTCGCCAGGGGCACGTGCGAACCGATGACGATCGAAAACGGCAGGTCGTTGACGCCGTCGGGGGGTGCGAATCCTTCGAAGAAGCCGTCCCACAGCAGCATGAGTTGATCGATCGGCCAGCCGCGCCACATTTGCGCGCCGAACGAGCGGTACGACGGGCTGAACCAGTCGCGGCTGGTCAGCGGATACACCTGGCCGATCTGCGTTGCTTCCTGGCCGTAGCCCGGCGCGAACGTGCCCATTTCGCCCTGGCGCTGCATGCGAAGCATGCGCTCGTCGAGCTTGCGCGTCAGCACCATGGCTCGATAGACGCGTATCAGCTCGTCGTTGTTCAGATCGGGGGGGGCAAACTGCGGATGCGACTTGAGTTCGCCGGCTTCGCTCAAGAGTTGCACGTTCGCAATCGAGCCGAGATCGATCGACGGGTCGTCGATGTTGATTCGAGGCGGAACAGGCTCGGGCGGCTTGCGATTCATGTGCGGTAGGTGGGTGGGGGGAGCCCCGGCTTTCAGCGCGATGTCCGGCGCGCTGGGGCGGACGGCGGCGGTGGCTCGGCTGATTGTGCGTTCAGTCATGGCTCGCTGCGGTCGATTGACGAGGAACGATCCGATCGTCGCATCCGTGCGAGCGACGCATTGTACGCGAATCGCCGGTCGGCTTGAATCTCAGCGTTCCAAATCCCGGAATCCGAACTCCAAACTCCGAAATCCGCTTTCTCATTCCACCCGCTTCATGTGCTCGAACGAATTGCTGCACGCATCGCAGTAGTAGATCATCCTGCAGCGCGTGGGGCCGAAGGGGCTGTCAAGCCGCGTGTCGGCCGAACCGCAGAACGGGCAGAGTATTGCGGAAGTTCTCAGCGTCGTCACCGTGACGCCGCCACCTTGTTGACCAGCGAGCTTCAGCGCGCGGCCGTCGCCGCGCTGCGGCACGGTCACGCCGTGCGACGCCAGCGCCTCTCGACCTGCTTCGGTGATTCGATCAACGCTCCAGGGCGGGTCGTTCACGAATTCGACATCGACGTGCTCGACGCCTTCAAGCTCGCTGAGTTTCCGCTCAATCTCTTCGTGGATCATCGACAGAGCGGGACAGCCGACAAACGTCGGCAGGATCGACACGCCCACGCGATGATCGTCGATCTTGATGTGCTCGACCAGCCCAAGATCGACGATGCTGATCGGCATCTCGGGGTCGTCGATCGTGCGCAGCACACTGAGGATGTCATCGCGCGAAATCATCGCGACATCGTAGGCGCGCTTTACCACGCTGCGTCCGGCTCCAGGCGGTACACCTCGCACATCTCATCGAGGAGAGGCTTGAGATGCTGCGTGTGCTTGCCATGCCGTCCCGCGAAATTGTCCGAGGCTCGCCTCTGCGGATTCAACTGCAATCCTGCTTCGTCCGTCACGTGCTTGAGCGCATCGGCCCACTGGTCGAACATGTCGCCGTCGGGTCGCGGATAAACGCCCGCAGCCACAAGTTCATCCTC
The DNA here is from genome assembly GCA_964558095.1 of uncultured Isosphaeraceae bacterium. GTDB lineage: Bacteria > Planctomycetota > Phycisphaerae > Phycisphaerales > SM1A02 > CAZLDF01. The sequence goes on from CAZLDF010000362.1 coordinate 4,313, forward strand.
GCCCTCGACCGACTCGAACAGGTCGCTTGCAAGCGGCGCGAGCGCATCGAGCGCTCGCTGCATGCGCGCACTCGACTCGCCCTTGACCCGGCCCAGTCGAATCACCCAACCGTCCGCGTGCTCGACGTGGCCGCGCTCTTCGGCGAGAAGTCGCTTGGCCAGCGCCGCGAGCTTCGGTTCGTTTGATTGGGAGAATCGCGACAACCGCAGCAGATCAAAGTGAGCGCAGAAGAACTGCCGGGCGAGGGCCGTCGCCCAGTCGAATTCGTCGGGAACTTCGACGATGTGCGCGCAGCGGAATTCCCCGGGCGTGCGGCCGAACGCGAGCCGATCGGCGTCATCGTCGCCGGTCATCTTCGCGATGTATTCGTAGATCGCCTGCGCGTGCGCCATCTCGTCCTGTGCCAGCGCGGAAAACGCGATGTCTTCTTCGAGAATCGGACCGAGGCCCGTCCAGTCGCTGTTGCGATGGCCGAGGATGAGCTTGTCGTCGGCGAGCGCGAGGAGGAGATTCTTCAAGCGTTGTCTGAGTTGTTCATCCATTGATTGCGTTCGTGCGTCAAAGCCCAGGGATAGCTATCCCTGGGCGTTTGCCTTGGGCGTTTGTGTTCGTTCGATCAAAACGTGTCCTTCAAGTCGTCTCTTTCGTATTCCCGGATATCGCGATCGGCACGAATCTTCTCCCATTTTTCGCGGACATCCTTGCTGTAGCCGCGCGCCATGCGGTAGCTCTGATCGACGTTGCGCCAGATCAACTCGCCGGGTTGCGTGCGGATGAGTTCATCGACGGGGATGGCCCAGAGGTTGTGCATGTCGCTCGCGCCCGGAACGCTCGATCGCGCCGTTTCGATCGCGAGCGAAGCGGATGTCGCTTCGACGCGGATCGACGAAATGTGCTGATCGCCGGCGCTCTGTTGGGCGAATATCTGGTATTCACGCGAAGTCGCAACGGGTTCGCGGGCGGCGTCGATGTTCTCACGCAGGCCGCCGATGAATTCGCGCGGCGCCGCCCAGATCGCCGTGCAGAACTGATCCTGGCCGTAGTGCTCCTTCGCGAGCAGGATCGCCATTTCGTCGTCCGGCGCGTCGAGCCAGCCGGCATAGATGAACGGGCCGTCTTTCTTCAATTGCGTGAAGATGACGTAGGCGCGCAGGTCGCCCTCTTCGGGCACAGCCAGTTCGCTTTCATTGACGGCGAGTTCACGCCGGACCTTCGAGAGCGGCATTCGGTTCATTCCATGAGGCGCTGCATGACGATCGTGTCATGATACTCGCCCGAACCGTAGCGATCGGCTTGCTCACGCTCAGAGATGTCAAGCACGCGAAACCCGGCTGCGTTGTATGCGGCGATGGCGCGGGGGTTGCGAGCCGACGGCCGCATGATCAGCTCGCGTTTGCCCAGGGTTTCGCCCAGATGCCGGCAGAGCGCGTCGATCGCCCGGCGGCCGAAGCCGCGCCCGAAGTAGGACGAATCGCGCAGCCAGATGTCCAATTCCGCGACTTCCGGTGGAAGGTGGCGACAGTCGTAGCTGATGTGCCCGACGGCCTCACCTTCGTGCTCGATGATGAAGCTTCGTCCGGATTCCGGTTGCGAGCCGTCGAAGAAGAACTCCGCATAGTCGGCGCAGAATTCCCCCCAAGTCGAAATCGGCACTTCGGGAAAGAGAGGCGGACCCGCTATCGAGGTCGTGAGGTCCGAGCAGGCCATCCAGTCGTAGATCGCGCAGCGATCAGCAATAGTCGCGGGACGAAGCTGAATCCCGGTGCGGTGGATAGCGCGGTCCCGTGCGTGCATTCAACTTCGTTTGAGCGCCTCGCCGTTTTCGCCCTGCAAGGGTTCGATTCGGGTGATGTGCACCGGATCGACGTACACGCCGCGACGAGGAATCCCCTGCTTGTTCAGGTCGATTCCGATCATGATTGCCGTCCGCGTGACAAGGATGTTGTGGGCGTCGATCACGCCGTACACGCTTCCATCGGAAACGTGAACGCGAAAGGGCCGGAAGGGCCTGCCTCGAACGTGGAAGCTGAGTTCTTCAACACGCATGATTCAGCCAATCATAGCATGTGCACAAGAAAAGCGC
>CAZLDF010000363.1:0-6909 GCA_964558095.1 uncultured Isosphaeraceae bacterium
GAACAGCAGAGCCATGCCCGGACCGATGAATGTCAGCGCCTTGAAGAATCCCGCCATGAACGGCGGAGCGCCCGATGTCGCAATCTGCTCGCTCACCACATCCATCTGTGCATTGGTGATGAACCACGCGACCGTTGACGCATAGACGGCATGGAAGATCTTCACGATCGCCCACCAACGGTGGCCGCGAAAGCCGAACGGGCGGCGGCGATACAGCGAAATGCCGCTGCACAGCAGCAGCACCGCCGCGCCCAGGCCCAGCACGTTGCCCGCGACGCCGAACCACTGATAGGGCTCGACGGCCTGCATCTGCTCGGCGAGGCTGTCGCCCTGCGGTCCGGAGCCTTCCGCCACGCGCTTGATGATCATCGAGGCCAGCGGCGTGATGATCGTGTTGAGCCCGTACTGCAACAGGCCCAGGCTCGCCATGATGATGCTGATGACGCCGATGACGCTCGGCCAGACCGGCGGCGGCTTCTCACGCTGCAGCGCCCCGGCGCGCGTCGGCGGCGCGGCCGCCGGCGGTGGATGCGGCGGCGAACCGTCGATTCCTGGATGTCCGGCGCCATCTATCACGTGATCTTCCTTCGACATTCAGCGATTCAGATGTTCGAACGCTCATCGCCCCACATCGCGACTTCCTCGGTGATTCGCTTGCGGCTGAGGAACATGCCCAGGAACAACGGATAAACCGCGATGATTGCTGTGAAGACCACCGTCTGGATGATCAACACACGTCTGATCTCGACCTCATCAATCTCCTGCACCTGTTGAGGTTGCCCGCTCTCGATGAACATCCGATTCTGAGCCGCGAGGATTTCCTTCTGCATCTCGACCTGCGGCGGAATCAGGAACACGTTGACGCCCGAGCCGATCACCAGCAGCACGAGTCGGAGCACGACCCATGTCTTCAGCAGCTTCACTCCCGCAGCACGACGCTGCAGGAGCTTGACGGCGCCCACCAGCAGAAGCACGCCCAGCGCAATTGCGATCGCGACCGTCACGCATCCGGTGATCTTGAGACTCGACGGCATGGTGACGTCCATGCCTGCCATCTCCATGAACATCTCGCCGAGCCAGATGCCCGCTCCCCACAGGGCCATCCCCAGGATGCCCAGAGTCGCGTAGATCACCGAAATCACGCCGATCACCTTCGGCCACTTGGACTGCTCCGGCGGCAAGCCCGCGAAGTCCGTCGGCGGGGGTGTTGACATCATTGCTGAAGCTGTTTCGTCGCCCTGCTGCATTGCGGCCTCCTCGTTGGCTCTCCCCCGCTGCTCTCAGAATGCAGTATTCATTATGAAATCGCAAGCCGCGACATCCATGTCTCAACTCATGCCAATCGAGACACTCAGCTTGTCGGCAAGCCAAGTGTAGCGGGCGCCGTCGTATGAGCGACGGCAGGAGCGAAGGCCGCGAGGGCGTGCAAGTTCAAACGTACGCGATTGACGGCGCCGCGTGGCCTTCCCGCCACGGCGGATCTGCGACCTCGACGACTCGTCAGACCACGGCGGCCCAACGCTACAGATGAATAGAAACGGCTCTAGAACTGCCGCAGGAAGCGGGCGTCGTTCTCGAACAGCCAGCGGATGTCGGCGATGCCGTAGCGTCGCATGGCGATGCGTTCGATGCCCAGGCCGAAGGCATAGCCGGTCCATTCTTCGGGGTCGAGGCCGACGGCCTGGAAGACGTTGGGATCGACCATGCCGCAGCCGCCCATTTCGACCCACTTCCACTGGCCCTTCACCTTCATCTTCATGTCCACTTCCGCGGACGGCTCCGTGAACGGGAAAAAGCTTGGCCGAATGCGGACCTCGGCCTGCGGGCCGAAGTAGGCGCGGGCGAACTGAAACAGCGTTGTCTTGAGATCGACCATCGACACATCGCGATCGATGTAGAGCCCCTCCACCTGGTGGAACATGCTGTAGTGGGTGGCGTCGTGCGTGTCGGGCCGATAGACGCGCCCGATGGCGATCACCTTCAGCGGCGGCTTCATGCGCTCCATCGCGCGAATCTGGACGGTCGAGGTCTGGGTGCGCAGCAGCAGTTGCCCCCCCCCACTGCCGCCGACCTCCAGCCCTCCCACGCCGCCAACCCCGCGCTGGCCCATGTAGAAATTGTCCAGCGGATCGCGAGCGGGATGGTCTTCGGGGATGTTCAGCGCGATGAAGTTGTGGAATTCATCTTCGACTTCCGGGCCAGAGGCGACGGTGAAGCCCATGCGCGCCATGACCTCGATGATTTCGTCGATGGTCCTGCTGAGAATGTGCCTGCGTCCCTCGCCGCAGGGCACGCCCGGCTCGGTCACGTCGATCGCCGGGCCGGCGTGAACCGCGCCGCCGCCGAGCGATCCCTTCTTCGCCTCGAAGGCAGACTCCAGCGCGATCTTGACCTCATTGAGGCGCTTGCCGACCGCGGGCTTCTGCTCCTTCGGCACGTCCTTCAACCGCGGCATGGCGGAGCGCAGCTCGCCTTTCGTGCCGAGGTACTTGATTCGCCACTGCTCCAGGGCATCCGCGGACCCAACCACACTCAGGTCCGCGAGGCCCGTCGATTCCAGCTTATTGAGCGTGTCGAGCATGTGGCGAGCAGTGTATCCTTCCCGTCGCCCATCGGGACGCTGTCCGACCACGCCAAGGGTGGAGGTGGATTGTGATCCAGAAGCTTCTGCCGATCCTCATGTTGCTGACGTCGCTCTCCGGCTGCGTCTCCAGCGCGCCGCATCCGCATCGCGCGCAATTGAAGGACGACTACGACCGGATCGTCGGCTACGTCAATGCGCAGCCGATCATCGCTTCGCAAGTTCAATTCGGCAGCCGACCCAGTCTGATCGACGGCCGGATCGAGATGGTGCGAGGACCGGACTGGGATCCGGATACCGAGTGGATCGAGACGAGTCTGAGGGTGATCGTCTTCATGGAGCTGGCCCATCAGGCGGCGGTGAAGGCGACGGGCGAGGAAGAGGCCGTGCGGCTTTTCGCTGAGTCCCGATCGGCGGCGATCGAGACCTACGGCGGGGGTGACGAAGGCGCAGCCGACGCGGCCATTCAACAGAGACATTTGATGACTCTTGACGAATGGGCTCGATACGAGCGCGACCTGGTGCTCATGGACAACATGCTCGTGCGCGACATGGCCGGGCGATATCCGGTTGTGACGGATTTCGACGTGCGCGCCAAATACGAATCCGACCCAACCCGATATGCCGACAACTTCGAAGCCGCCCGATCCGGCATTCACGCTGAACTCGAAGAGCTGCGCATGAAGCTTCTTTTCACGGAGCTCGGCCGCAAGTTGGAATCAGAAGCACGAATCACGCCCATGCCTCAAATGGTCGCGGGGATCGTCGCGTATCAGCGCATGCTCGCCGCGGCGGAGCGCGAAGCGCAAGAACGATGATGGGCCGCCCGTTTAGGGCGACCCATCGTCTTGATTCGGTTGGCGGCGGAACACTCAGGCAGTGCGATCTTCTTCGCCCGCGGCCGGCGCTTCGGCAACCGCCGTCGCGCTTTCGGTCTTCTCTTCGCCGCCCCCGGCCTTGCGGAGCTTCGCTGCGAATGCGGCGCGGCGGTTGGCCTGCTCGCGGCGGCGCGAGGTTCCGCCGCCGATCTCCGGGCCGTCCTCGCGCCCGACAAGCTGCAGGATCACCACGTCTCCGCCGTCGCCCAGCCGGTGCTTTTCGATCTTGACGATGCGCGTATATCCGCCGTCGCGATCGGCGAATAGCGGCGCAACGCGCGTCATGATGTGCTGCACCAGCCGCGGCGCCTTGCGCACTTCGCCGTAGCGGTTGCGCTCGATTTCGCTTTCGTCGGGCAGCTCCCAGTAGGCGTTCTCTTTGCGCGAGTCGGGCGTGTTGGGATCGGTCAGCCATGTATAGACCTTGCGGTCGTTGATCATGGCTTCGATGCGCCTTCGCGCGGTGAAGGTGCCCTTCTTGGCGATGGTGATGATCTTCTCGACGTAGCCCTGCACGGCTTTGGCCTTGGGCATCGTGGTCTGGATCTCGCCGTGCTCGAACAGCCCCGCCGCCAGATTGCGCAGCATCGCCTGGCGGTGCTGGGTGTCGCGGGTGAGCTGCTTTCCGGCAATTCGGTGACGCATGACAAACTCTCCTGCCGGCCGATTCTCGCGATCGCGTGAACGGCGGGCGCCTTGGCTTCATCAATCTCTCACGCCGGCGTGCGCTGCTGCTGGCTGGGCGAAACGTACCCCTCCGGCAAGCGCATGCCCAGCGTCAGGCCCAGCTCATCCAGCTTGCGCTTCACTTCCCGCAGGCTCGTCTTGCCGAAGCTGCGCACGGTGAGCAGCTCGGCTTCGTCCTTCTGCACCAGGTCGGCGACGTATTCAATTTGCGCGGAATCGAGGCAGGTGTTGGCGCGAACGGTCATGTCCAGCTCGCTGATCGGCATGTCGAGCTTGCGAATGAGACCCTCATCGACCGTGGCGGCGGCGCTGGCTTCAGGCGAGACGCGGTCTTCGCCGATCTCGAAGTACTGCACGAACGGATTGAGATGTTTGCGCAGGATTTTCGCGGCTTCGACGAGCGCCATGTCGGGCTTCACCGTGCCGTCGGTCCAGATGTCCATGATCAGCTTGTCGTAGTTGGTCTTCTGGCCGACGCGGGTGTCCTCGACGCGGTACCGCACGCGCTGCACCGGGCTGTAGAGCGCGTCGATCGGGATTTCGCCGATGACCTGTTCATCGCGCTTCTCATATTGCTCGGCGGCGGGCGCATATCCCCGGCCGCGGTTGACGGTGAACTCGCACTCGAAATCGACTTCTTCCGTCAGCGTGCAGACGATGTGTTCGGGGTTGTGGATGGTGACGGCGGTGTCGGCCTCGATGAGGTCGGCCGTGACGTCGCCGGGGCCGGTCGCGGCGAGGCGCATCGTCTTGGGCTCGTCGGAATCGAGGCTCACGACAAGGCCCTTGATGTTCAGAAGGATGTCGGTGACGTCTTCCTGCACGCCGCGCAGGGTCGAAAATTCGTGCGTGACGCCCTTGATGCGGACCTTGGTGACGGCCGCGCCTTCGACGCTCGAAAGCAGAATGCGCCGAAGGGAATTGCCCACCGTCGTCCCGAAGCCGCGCTCGAACGGCTCGACAATGAACCGCATGAAGGTGTTGGAGCGCGAAGACTCCTCGACCGTGACCTGCGCGGGCAGTTCCAAACCTCGCCAGCGAACGTGCATGTGATGCTCCAGACTCTTTCAGCAGACCTGCGATTCAGGAAGCCGGACGGTTGACGGACGCTGCGAACCCTGCTGAGCGATTGCAACTCCTGCTTTCCGACCGGCGGAACGTTGACTCAATCTCGCGCCCGACCAAGAGCCGGGCCATCGGCACGCGAAGAACAAACGACGAACAACGAAAATCGGCGCTTTCACGTCACACGCGACGACGCTTGGGCGCCCGGCATCCGTTGTGGGGAATGGGCGTGTGGTCTTCCAGCGCGCTGATGATGAGCCCCGCGCCTTCGAGCGCCGACACCGCCGACTCGCGGCCGGAGCCGGGCCCCTTGACGCGGACTTCGATCTCGCGCATGCCCATGCGGCGAACCTTCTGCGCGCATTTTTCCGCGGCGCGGCTGGCGGCGAAAGGCGTGCTCTTGCGCGCGCCCTTGAAACCCACCGTCCCCGCCGAGTCCCACGCCAGCACCTCGCCGTTCATGTCCGTGATGCTGATGATCGTGTTGTTGAACGTCGCTTTGATGTGGGCGATGCCCTTGACGACGTTGCGACGAATCTTCTTCTTGCCCATTTCGAAACTTGACCTTTCGCTGCTGGCGATTCCTTCTCCGGCGAACATTCGCCGGCAGGAATCTCACGATTGATTCGGGCGACGCGCGCCCGACGATCTATTTCACGCCCGGGCGAGACGCCCGGTCCACTGTTTTACACGCCCTTCTTGCCGGCGACGGTCTTCTTGCGGCCCTTGCGGGTGCGCGAGTTTGTCCGCGTGCGCTGGCCCCGGACGGGCAGGCCCTTGCGGTGCCGCTCGCCGCGATACGATCGAATGTCGCGCAAGCGCTGGATGTCCTGCTGGACCTGGCGGCGAAGCGCGCCTTCGACGACGTATCCACCGCTGTCGATGATCCCCGCGATCGTGGCCAGCTCTTCGTCCGACAGGTCCTTGGCGCGCCGATCGGGATCGATGGCGGCTTCGGTCAGAATGTCCTTCGCGAACTTCGGACCGATGCCGTAGATGTACTGCATGCTGAAGAGAATCTTCTTGTTTTCCGGGATGTCAACACCTGCGAGACGTGGCATGACTTGCTTCCAAATACGACGGCGGTCAAAGGACGACGAGTGAACGTGTGCAAAGGGGGGCTCAACCTTGACGCTGCTTGAGCCTCGGGTTCTTCTTGTTGATCACGTACCGCTTTCCCCTGCGGATGACGATCTGGCAATCCTGGGTTCGTCTCTTGATGCTGCTTCGAACTTTCATGGCGGTGCGTCTTGGGAAGTGAAATCTGAAATTTGAAATCTGAAATCTGGAATTTGAGATCTGAAATTTGAAATCTGAAATCTCAAATCTGAAATCAATGTCGAAACGTGATGCGGCCCTTGGTCATGTCGTAGGGGCTGATCTCGACCGTCACCCGGTCGCCGGGCAGGATGCGAATGAAAAACTTCCGCATCTTGCCGCTCACATAGGCGAGGATTTCCTGCCCGTTTTCCAGTTTCACACGGAAGCGCGCATCCGGCAGCGCTTCGGTGACCTCCGCCTGGAGTTGGATCTTGTCTTCCTTAGGCATCGAGGTCGCTCCCCTGCATTGCTGCGGGCGCGGTCAGCACCCTGGGGCCGCGTTCCGTAATCGCAATAGTATGCTCGACATGGCAGGCGGGTCTGCCATCGGTCGTCACCACGGTCCAACCGTCGCTGAGAACCTTCGTCGCGGGCACG
>CAZLDF010000364.1:0-4418 GCA_964558095.1 uncultured Isosphaeraceae bacterium
CCCCGGCTTCCTCGTTGACAACGCCACAGGGCACGGCGGCTGCGCCCCGCCGCCCGATTCCGACGGCGACGGCGTCCCCGACGAAACCGACAACTGCCCCGACGACTTCAACCCTGGCCAAGAAGACTGCGACGGCGACGGCGTCGGCGACGTCTGCGACTCCGACCCCGACGCCAACATGAACGGCGTCCCCGACAACTGCGAGTTCACCATTCTCGCCATCAACGAAATCATGTTCGATCCCACCGGGCTCGACACCAATCAGGACGGCGTGACCGATTCATCGCAGGATGAATTCGTCGAGTTCGTCAACATCAGCGGCGGTTCACTTGACATCTCCGACTGGACGATCGACGACGACGCATCCGCCGCCGGCGGCTCGCCGCGACATGTCTTCGCGGCCGGCACCGTGATCGACGACGGCTGCGCGATCATCGTCTGGGGCGGCAACGGCGGCGGCGCCATTCCCGAAGCCAACTTCGGCGGAGCGCAGGTCCAGGTCGCCTCCAGCGGCCAGCTCGGCCTCAACAACGCTGGCGACAGCGTCATCCTTCGTGATGACCTCGATGCGCTCGTTGGCGAAGCCTCCTGGGGCAGCGGACTCGATCAGGACGAATCCATCAACCTCGATCCCGAACTCAACGTCGTCGGCGATTACAGCTTCCACAGCGCTGTCGCCGGCGCCGCGGGCGACCTTTCGCCCGGCTTCCAGGTCGATGGCACGACAAGCTTCGGCTCCTGCGTGCCCGCCACCGACACCGACGGCGACGGCATCCCCGACGCCTCCGACAACTGCCCGTCCATCTTCAATCCTTCTCAATTCGACTGCGACAACGACGGCCTGGGCGATCCCTGCGATCCCAGCACCGTCGATGTCAACGGCAACGACATCGACGACGCCTGCGAACCCGACTGCGATGGCAACGGCGTCCCCGATGACTTCGAAATCAACCCCGGCAACGACACCAACGGCAACGGCCGGCTGGATGATTGCGAAATCCTCGGCCTGTTCATCAACGAGTTCCTGTATGACCCATCATCCGGTCCCGCCGGCGACGCCAACGCCGACGGAGTCGTCGATTCCGCCGACGACGAGTTCATCGAAATCGTCAACACCACCGGCGCTTCGCTGAACATCTCCGGCTTCACCATCTCCGACCTCACGGGCATCCGCCACGTCTTCCCGCCCGGATCGGTCCTCGAAGACGACTGCGGCGTTGTCGTCTTCGGCGGGGGCAATCCGCCCGCCACGGTCTTCAACGGCTTCCGCGTGCAGGTCGCTTCGACCGGCGCGCTGGGCCTGAACAACGGCGCTGAAGTCATCACCGTTCAGAACCTCGCCGCCGAGGACATCATGGTCGTCGCGTACGGCGGCGCGGGCCAGCCCTCCGCCACCGACACGTCCCTCAATATCGAACCCGACTTCGGCGACAACAACAACTTCGTGCCGCACGACGAGCATCCCGAAGGCACGGGCGACCCACAATCGCCTGGCGCTCGCGTCGATGGCGGCGCCGTCGGCTGCACGCCTCCCGCGCCCGATCAGGACCTCGACGGCGCGCCCGACGCCACCGACAACTGCCCGACCGTCTATAACCCCGATCAGGCCGATTGCGACCTCGACGGCGTCGGCGACGTCTGCGACAGCGAGCCCGACAACAACGGCAACGGCATCCCCGACGCCTGCGAAGTCGCCGCGCCCGCTGGTCTCGTCATCAACGAGGTTCGCATCGATCAGCCTTCCAGCGATCTTGATGAATACTTCGAGCTCGCCGGCACCATGGGCACCAACCTCCAAGGCCTGACGTTCATCACCATCGGCGACGCAACCGGCGACGGCGCCGGCGGCGGCATCGAGGCCATCGTCCCGCTCTCGTCCAACACGCCGGGCAGCCCCAATCTGCTCGACGCCAACGGCTTCTTCCTCGTCGCCGAATCGAGTCTCGGCCTTGCCACCGCTGACCTCACCCGCGAACTCAACTTCGAGAACGGCAACAACGTCACCCACCTGCTGGTGACCAACTTCTTCGGCGAAATCGATCAGGACCTCGACCTTGATGACGACGGCGTGATCGACTCGCCCGCCCCGTGGGACGTCGTGATCGACGCGGTCGGCATGGTGCGCACCGAGCCGCCGCACACCTCCGACAACCTGCCCTATGGCGCTTCGCTCGGCTTCACCGATGTCGGGCCCGAAATCACCGGTTTCGGCAACGCGGTGCCCGGGCATGTCTATCGCTGCGGCGACGACGCCGCGACATGGGAGATCGGGCCGTTCGACCCGTTCGGCGCCATGCCGCCCGGTGAAGACACCCCCGGCGATGTCAACGAAGACTGCGACGAGGGCGGCAGCGAATGCCACCCGTGCGACCTCCAGCCCTTCCCCGACGGCGACAACGAGATCACCGTCTCCGACATCCTGTTCGTCCTCACCGAATTCGGCCAGCCCGACAGCGCCGCAGACTGTGCCCAGCCGCCCGACGGCAACGTCACGATCTCCGACGTCATCGCCGTCCTCACCGCGTTCGGCCTCAACTGCAATCCGTAGCCGCGCGCCGTCGCCGGCCGCGACAACTCCGCGAATCCATCAAGCCCCCGGCACACGCCGGGGGCTTTTCGCTTTCCGCTTCACAGTTTCGCGTTGAACTCGTCCACGCTCAGTCCCATGTCGGCGACGATGCCGCGGAGCGTACCGGGCTTGAGGTCTTTCGTCCCCTGCATCGGGATCACCACGCGCCGCTTGTCCGAGGCACGGTAATACACCGCATGGCTGCCGCGCTGACGGTCGAAGACGAACCCGATCGACTCTGCCACGCGGACGGCTTCGCGAGCGCGGATTGATGGCAGCTTCCCCATCGCACGCGCATCACGAAGCGATCGCGAAGTCCAGCGGTTTGATCAGAATGTCCTCGACCGGCAGCTCCTCGCCGTGCGCCCGAAGGCTCTCGAGGTACACAACGACCGCTTCGCGAATGTTCTCGACCGCCTGCTCAAGCGTGTCGCCCTCGGAATGGCATCCGGGCAGTGCCGGGCAGCTCACGTGAAAGCCGCCGTCGGGCTGCGCTTCGAAGATCGCGGTATATCGCATGAGGCAAGTATATCGCCGGTCGTTCGGAATCCCTGGCCCCGCCCAGCGGCCGGCGTCCAATGCCGAGGCCGTTTCCTTTCCCGGTGCGATCGGCGGTATCCTGCCGCCGTGGGATGCGATCGGCGCCAAGCTGGTCTCGTCGCTTTGCTGCTCGCGGCAGCGGCGATCGGGGCGCCGCCTTGTGTCGTGACCGCTCGCGCCGCCGCGGGGCTGGCGCCTCGTTCGGGCGGTTCGCCCATCCGCATCGTCATCAACGAATTCCTCGCCGATCCGCCGCCCGGACTCGCCGGCGACGCTAACCGCGACGGCGTCCGCGACAGCCTCGATGACGAATTCATCGAACTCGTCAACGTCTCCGCTGGGGGAGCGGCGCTCGACCTCTCCGGCTGGTTCATCCAGGACGACTTCAACGGCGGCGCCACCCGCCACGTCTTCCCGCCCGGCACGATCCTCCAAAGCGGCTGCGCGCTCGTCATCTTCGGCGGCGGCTCGCCCCCGCCCAACCTCTTCCCCGGCGCCATCGTCCAAACCGCCTCCACAGGCAGCCTGCAACTGAACAACTCGCCCGGCGACAGCATCACGCTCTTCACCGACGCCGGCCTCGTCGAACTCGCCGTCGCCTATGGCCCGCAAGCGGGGGGCGACGTCTCGCTCAACCTCGACCCCGAACTCAACACCGCCGCCGAATACTCGCTGCACAACCTGATGCCCGGCTCGAACGGCTCCGCGTTCTCCCCCGGCGCGTTCGTCGATGGCGTGCCCTTCGGCACGTGCCAGCCCCCGCCGCCCGACGCCGACGCCGACGGCCACCCCGACGAAACTGACAACTGCCCCGCCATCCCCAACCCCGACCAGGCCGACTGCAACGACAACACCCTCGGCGACGTTTGCGAAATCGCCGCCGACCCAGGCCTGGATTGCAACGACAACGGCATCCTCGACGAGTGCGAAACCGACTGCAACAACAGCGGCCAGCCGGATGACTGCGACATCACAGCGGGCTTCAGCGACGACGCCAACGCCAACGGCGTGCCCGACGAATGCGAGCTGCCCGTCCTCGTCCTCAACGAAATCCTCGCCGACCCGCACAGCACGCTCGGCGACGCCAACAACGACGGCGTGGTCAACACGTCTCAGGACGAATTCCTCGAATTCGTCAACGCATCAACGCTGCCCCTGGACATTTCCAACTGGCGAATCTTTGACGGGCCCGTTGACCCCGACCCCGGCACGCTTCGCCACCAGTTTCCAGCCGGGACAGTCATCGAGCCGCAATGCGCCATCGTCGTGTTCGGCGGCGGGCTGCCCGCCCCCCCCTTCGGCGGGGCGC